>JBIJDP010000244.1:0-4828 GCA_044344065.1 Opitutaceae bacterium | reverse complement strand
AAATCCACCGGCACGCGGCGGCCCTGCCGGATGAGCAGCGAGCGCGGGAGATCGGCCAGCTCGACGGTGTTCTGCTCGAAGAGCCCGGTCTCGATGCCGCGGGCGCGGGCGACGGCCTCGATGAGCGTGATGGGGTGGTTCATCGGGAAGGACCCGTTGTCCACGACCTTGCCGATGATGGAATAGCGTTTGCTGCGCAGTTCGACCGGCGAAATCATCACCTGCACGTGGCGGTAGGTCTCGGCCAGTTCGGTCTCCAGCGCAGCGCGCAACTCGTCGATGGTGCGGCCCGTCGCGGGCACGTTGCGGGCCTGGAGGTAGTCGATGCAGCCGTCGGGGCGGATGAAGACGTCGTTGCGGTCGAGTTCCGGGCGGCCGTAGAGGGCAAGGTTGAGGATATCGCCGGGGCCGAGCGTGTAACGGTTCCGCCAGGACGTGGTCGCGGCGGCGCCCGGGGACGGAGCGGGGCCGACGGCATCGGCGGCGGCGCAGGCGACTGCGGCGAGCAGGACAAGGAGAAGGCAGGCGCCGCGGCGGATGCGTCGGACCCGGTTCATCGGTGCTTCCACTCCGTGGCGCCGGTGAGCACCACGCCGGCGGGGGCGCCCACGGTGCCGGCCAGCAGGGCGGACTGGTCGCGCCAGAAGCCGAGGGTTTCGCGGCCGGCGCAGACCACGACCAGCGGGGGGGCGCCGAGGCGCGCGAGACTGGTGAGTGGCTCGCGCAACGGCCCGGGCAGGCGGCACCAGAGTTCGCGGCCGCCGGCGGCCGCCTGGCGGAGGCGCGCGATGGTTTCCCGGGCGGACTCGAGCGACATCGCGTCAATGCGCACAGTAACGAGGACGGGTTCGCTGGCGGGCGGGAGCGCGGCGAGTTCACCCGGCGGGAGCGCGGCGAGGGATGGTGGCGGCGCAGCGTTGGCGACGGTGAAATCAATCACGACGAGCCCGGGCAGCAACCGGCGGGCCTCGGTGATGAGCGCGGCCCAGAACTGTTCCTCGCTTTCGTCCGGCGAGGGGACCAGGACGGCGCGCACGTGGCCGGAGGTGGCACGCTGGCCGAGCCAGCGCAGCCAGATGCGGGCGGTGGCCTCGGGACCGGGGGCGGGCAGGGCGGCGAAGAGCGGTGCACCCCAGGCCCGGGCGGCCTCGGGGCCGGTGCGCAGACGGAAGTCGAGCAGTTCGGCGCCAAGGGCGGCGGCCAGCGCGGCGCCGGTGCCGGCGACCAGGCCGGCGAAGGCGAAGGCGAGGAGCTTGATGAGCTTGGAGCGCACGGCCACGGAGTCCGTGGCGGCGGGCGAGAAGATCTGGTAGTAGCCGGGCGAGCGTTCCTCGAAGAGCTGCGCCTCGCGCAGGCGGCTGAAGAGGAGGCTGCGGGCGCCCTCGAGCGACTGGCGCGTGCGGGCCAGCTGGGCGAGCCCGAGCTGTTTTTCCGGAATGGCGGCGAGCTTGGCGCGCGACTCCTCCCGGAGCTGGTTGAGCTGCGCCATCTGCTGCTTGAGGGCCTCGCGCTGGTTCCGCAGCTCGATGACCTGCAGGTAAAACGTGTTGCCGAGGAAGGTGCCGGCGAAATGCGAAAGGTCGCCGCCGGTTTCCGCCGGAACGACTTGGGCGGTATCCGTCTCCAGGGCGCGGACGCGCTCGAGTTTTTCCTGCACGATCGGATTCTTGTCCGTGTAGCGGGACCGCGCCTCTTCGAGCTCGGTGCGGGCGGTGCGGAGCTTGTCCGCCTGCGGGCTCTGGTGGGCCAGTTCGCCCTCGAGGTTCTTCAGCTTGAAGCCGGCGGCATCATAATCGAGCCGCGCGGTCTCGTAGTTCAGGTCGAGTTCACCGAGGGCGCGCAGATAGGCGTCAATCTGGCGGTCGGCATCCACCAGTCCCTCGCGCCGGGAATAGTCGAGGATGCTCGTGTTGATGCGCTTGAGCTCCATCTCGGTGGAGTCTATCTGCTGCTGGAGGTACTGGCGGATTTCCTTGCTCTCGCGGGACTGCATCTCGCGCGTGAATTCCACGATCTCCTGGGCCCAGAGATTGGCGAGGCCGACGGTGGCGGCGGCGCTGTCATAGCCGGAGAGGGTGAGATGCACGTAGTCCGTGCCGCGGACGTCGCGGACCTCGATCGAGTTGCGCAGGAGCCCGAGGGACACGCGGGGTTCGGACTTGAGGACGACGCGGTTGAGCACGTTGTCGGAGCTGGCCAGGCCGACCAGCGTGGGCGTGGTCAGCGTGCGGGGCTTGTAGGTCTCGCCGATCTCGCCGGCCCGGAAGGAACTGGGCACCTCGCGGCGGATGAGCTGGACGGCAACCTCGTAGCGCGTGCTGGTGAAAACGAGGGCGTAGGTGACGCCGAGCGCGAGGCCGGCGAGGCCGCCGAGCACGAGCCAGCGGCGACGCTGCCAGATGCCGCCGAGCAGCCGCAGCGGATCGACGGGCAGTCCCGGGGTGTCGTCGGCAGGAGGACCGGGCGGAGTGGGGGGCGGCGGGATCGCGGCGCCAGGCGCGGGGCCGGCTGGGGCCGGGGCGGCGGAGGGGCGGGTCCAGTCGCTGACGCGCATTGGTTTGGATTCGGGCGAACTCATGGGATGGCGGCCAGCGGGTTGGGCAGGGAGCGATGGCGGTCGAGGTCGTCGCGCACCGCCTGCACGTGACCTTCGGCGACGGCGGCGGCGCCCTCGGCGCGGGCGGTTTCGAGGGCGAGTTTCGCCAGGCGGTTGATCTCGCGCGGCACGCCGGCGCTGGCGGCGGCGAGGAGTTGCTCCGCGGCGGCTTCGAACAGCACGCCGGTCGGATGCCCGGCCACGCGAAGCCGGTGCCGCAGGTAGGCGGAGCAGTCGGCCGCGCGCATGCCGCCGAGGTGATAGCGCAGGCTGATGCGCTGGTCGAGGGGCGCATGGGCGCGGATGCGCAGGCGCAGCTCGGGCTGGCCGATGAGGATCAGGGTGAGGCGGCCGGTGCCGTCGTCGTTGAGGTTCAGCAGCCGCTTGAGGTCGGCGAGCGTGTCGGCGCGCAGGTCCTGCGCCTCGTCGAACACGAGTACCACGTGCCGGTGCTCGCGGTCGTGGAGATGATTCACGGCGGTCCGGGCGAGTTCGTAAACCTGGGCCGCGGTCCGGGCGCGGGCGGCGGATGCGCCGAGGCCGGCGGCGTGCGCGAACTGGCGGACATGGTCGGCGAAGCGGAAGTGGGCGTTCTCGAAGAACACGACCGCGTGCTGCGCCGGGTCGAGGCCGGCGGCGAAGACGCGGCCGGTGATGGACTTGCCGCAGCCGATCTCCCCGCTGAGCAGGCCGGCGTACATGGTGCGCTCGGCGACGAGGTAGCGCAGGCGGGCGAGGGCCTCGTCGTGCTCCTGTGACTGGAAGAAGAAGCGCCGGTCGGTGACAAGTTCGAAGGGACGTTCGCGCAACTGCCAGTGGTCGAGGGAGGAATTCATGCGGAGGGCCGGCGGGCGGCGGCGCCCTGGTAGAGGGTTGTTACCTTGCGGGCTGTTTCGTTCCAGTCGAAAAGGGCGGCGCGGGCGAGTCCGCGGTTCCGCCAGTGGGCGCGGGCGGCGGTGCCGGCGAGTTCGGCGAGGGCGTCGGCGAGGGCGGGGACATCCTCCGGGTTGATGAGACGGGCGGCATCGCCCACCACCTCGCCGAGCGAGCCGCGAGTGGAGCAGATCACCGGGCAGCCGCAGGCCATGGCCTCGGCGGGCGGCAGGCCGAAGCCCTCGAAGAGCGAGGGATAAACCATCGCGGTCGCCCCGGCGTACCAGTACGGCAGGTCGGACTGGTCCACGAATCCAAGCGCCCGGATGCGATCCCGCAGCGGTGAAGCGGCGATGCGGGCGTGGATGTGGCCGGCCCCGTGCCAGTCGGCGCCGCCGAGGAGAAGGTCATGGTGGTACTGCGGATGCGCCGCGGCGAACTGCTCGAAGGCGGCGATCAGGCGCACGTGATTCTTCGCAGGATGCTCGAGGCGGGCGAGGTAGAGAAAATAGGGCGCGCGCTGGCGGACCTGGTGGTGGAGAAACCCGGCGACGCGCGCGGGGTCGGGCGGACGGAAGTGCGTATGATCGAGGCCGTTCCAGACCACATGGATGGCCTCGCGGGCGAGGCCGAAGTGCCGGGTAACGTCTTCGGCGGTGGCGGCGCTAACGGTCATGATGGTGTCGGCGGTGCGCGCGAGGCGGGTGACGACCTGCCGGCCGTAGAACATGCGGGCGATGTCGTATTTGCCGGCAATGGCGAAGGCGGCGCAGTCATGGATGGTGACCACCTGCGGGCAGGGGGCGCGCCAGATGATGCGGCGGTAGCTGGGGATGTGGACGACATCGGCCCGGAGTTCCCGCAGCCGGCGCCGGAAGGCGGTCTGATGCCACAGCACGTTGCGCAGGGCGGGGCGCCAGCGCTCGGCGACACCGGACCATTCGCAGCGATCCAGCCAGCGGGCGAAGAGTGGCCGGTCGTCGTCCAGGCCGACGAGGATGACCTTGACCGGCGCGTCGATGCGGGCGAAGCCCTCCAGCAAACCGAAGAGGTAGCTGGCCACGCCCGAACGGCCGCGCTGAGCGACGGAGGTGGAGAGGGCGACACGGATCATGGCGCCGGTTCCAGGCCGAGCAGCGCGTCGAGCCGCGCCAGCGTGATGACATTGCGGACATTGGCCGGGGCGCCGCGGAGCACGAGGGCGCCGCCCGGGCGGTCGAGGGAGAGTTTGCGCGCCCGGAGGAGCAGCCCGAGGCCGGAGCTGTCGATGAATTTCACGGCGTTGAGATCGAGGACGAGCCGGGTGGCCTCGCGCTTGGCATCCCACTGGCCGTCGAGCCAGCGGGTGAGCCCGACAAT
>JBIJDP010000362.1:0-3834 GCA_044344065.1 Opitutaceae bacterium | reverse complement strand
CTCCGTGGCGCTTCTGACCGACACCATCGGCTTCCTCACGATGCTCGTCATCAACATCCCGAGTATCCGCGAACTGGCCATCACCGCCAGCCTCGGCGTCGGTGTCATCATCATCACCAATTTCTTCCTGCTGCCCATCCTGCTTTCCTACCTTCGCCTGCCCACGCGGTACCGCGAATGGGTGACGCAGCGGCGTGAATTCGGCAACGCCATCTGGGAGCGCCTCGCGAAGGAGATGAAACCGCGCCCCTCGATGATCATCATCGTGCTTTGCCTGCTGGTCGGAGCCTGGGCCTATTGGATTTCCGATCAGGTGCGCATCGGCGACACCAATGCCGGTGTCCCCGAGTTGCGGCAGGATTCACGTTACAACCGGGACACGCGGATCATCACCTCCAAGTTCAGCATCGGCGTGGACATCCTGTCGGTCATCGTCACCACCGTGCCCAACGGCTGCGTGGACCACGAGGTCGTCACGCTGATGGACCGTTTCGAGGGCCACGTCCGCCGCGTCCCCGGCGTGCAGTCCGTCATCTCGCTTCCCGCCGTCGCCAAGATCGTCAATGCCGGCTGGAACGAGGGCTCGCTCAAATGGCGCATCCTGCCCCGCGACCAGCAGGCCCTGGCCCAGACCGTCTCGCCGATCGAGACCGCCACCGGCCTGCTCAATGCCGACGCGAGCGTCATGCCGATCATGATCTTCCTCAGCGACCACAAGGCCGAGACCCTCTCCGCCGTGACCGCGGCCGTGAAGGAATTCGCGTCCGCGAACAATTCCTCCAAGGCGCAGTTCCTGCTCGCGAGCGGCAACGCGGGTGTCATGGCGGCCACCAACGAGGTCGTGAAGGCCACGCAGCTTCCCATCGTGCTCTGGATCTTCGGCGCCGTGATCGTGCTTTGCTATGTGACATTCCGTTCCTTCCGGTCGGTCCTCTGCATCGTGCTGCCGCTGGCCATTGTCAGTTACCTGGCCTACGCGGTGATGGTCTACGTGGGCATCGGCCTGAAGACCTCGACGCTGCCGGTGGTCGCGCTTGGTGTCGGCATCGGCGTGGATTACGGCATCTATCTCTTCGCCCGCCTCCAGTCCGCCCTCAACGCCGGCGAATATTTCGAGGATGCGATGTCACTTGCCTTCAAGGACACCGGCGCCGCCATCGTCTTCACCGGCCTGACCCTCGGCATCGGCGTCAGCAGCTGGCTGTTCTCCGCGCTCAAGTTCCAGGCCGACATGGGTCTGCTCCTCGCTTTCATGTTCCTCGTGAACATGCTCGGCGCCATCATCCTGCTGCCCGCCATCGCCCGCTGGCTCTGGCGCCACCACACTGGCCGGACCCAGGCGCCGTTCCCCATGGTGCGGAAGTAAGGCCATGGCGGCAAATCCGCGGGGTGTTCCTGATCGTGCCACGGCCCTGGCCCTTCCGTTATCAGGTCCTACTCATTGTCGGCCTGATAATCGCCCTCCTCGCCGCTTACTGGCCAGCCCTGAACGGCGGCATGCTCTGGGACGATGACGCGCACGTGACCAAGCCCGCGCTCCGCTCCCTCGAGGGCCTGGGCCGGATCTGGACCGAGCTCGGCGCCACGCAGCAGTACTATCCTCTGCTCCACAGCGCCTTCTGGCTTGAGCACCGTCTTTGGGGCGATGCCGTGGCCGGGTATCATCTCATCAACCTGTTGCAGCATGCCGCCGCAGCCTGGCTGGTCATTCTGCTCATGCGCCGGCTCGAACTTCCCGGAGCGGAGCTGGCCGCCTTTATATTCGCGCTGCATCCGGTGGCGGTGGAATCGGTGGCCTGGATCAGCGAGCAGAAGAACACCCTGTCCGCCGTCCTCTTCCTCGGCGCCGCCCTGCTCTACCTGGAATTCGACCGTTCGCGCCGCCGCCGCATGTATGCGCTGGCGCTCGGCCTGTTCATCCTCGCCCTGTTCACCAAGACCGTCACGGCCACCCTTCCCGCCGTGCTCCTCGTCCTGTTCTGGTGGCAACGCGGCCGGCTGGGCCTGCGGCGGGACGTGCTGCCGCTGGTGCCGTGGTTGGCACTGGGGCTCGCCTCCGGCCTTTTCACCGCCTGGGTGGAACACAGCCTGATCGGCGCCCAGGGCGCTGAATTTGATCTCACGGCCACCCAGCGCGGACTGCTGGCGGGGCGCGCGCTCCTGTTCTATTTCGGCAAACTCGTCTGGCCGGTTGACCTCGTCTTTATCTATCCACGGTGGACCCTCGATCCGACGGTCTGGTGGCAGTATCTCTTTCCGGCGGCGGCGGTGCTGCTCGGCGCGGCTCTGGTCTGGCGCGCCCGCCGTCAACGCGGTCCGCTCGCGGTTTTTCTCCTCTACAGTGGAACGCTCTTCCCGGCCCTGGGCTTCCTCAACGTCTACCCGTTCCTCTTTTCCTATGTCGCCGACCATTTCCAGTATCTGGCGAGCCTGGCTGTCATCGTGCCTGCCGCCGGATTCCTGACGCGACTCACCGCGGCATTGCCGGCGCTCGCCCGCGGCAGCCTTGCCGCCATGCTGCTGCTGGCCTTGGGCGGACTGACCTGGGCGCAGACCTGGCAATACCAGGATGCCGCGAAGCTCTATCGCACGGTGCTGCGGGATAACCCGGACTGCTGGCTCGCGTACAACAATCTCGGCAATCTCGCCAGCCGGTCGCCCGACGGTCTGGTGGAGGCCGCGGCGCATTACGCGGACGTCGTCCGGCTCCGGCCGAAATTCGCCGACGGCCATTTCAACCTCGCCAACACCTTTGCGAAGCTCCCGGATCGCCGCGCCGACGCCATCGCGCACTATGAAACCGCGCTGCGCCTGCAGCCAGATCATGCCGATGCCAGCAATCACCTCGGCAACCTGCTGGCGCAGGACCCGGCGCAATTGCCGCGGGCCATCGCCTACTTCGAGGCCGCGCTCCGGAGCAACCCGGCTTTCGCCGAGGCGCATTGCAATCTCGGCAATGCGCTCTCCCGGCTGCCTGACCGGCGCACCGAGGCGCTGGCTCACTATGCCGAGGCCATCCGGCTGCGCCCGGACTTCACCGATGCCCACTACAACCTGGCCGTCGCGTATGCCCGGCTGCCCGACCGGCGCGAGGAGGCCATGGCCGCGTTCACCACGGTCATCCGGTTGCAGCCCGATTTTGCCGAGGCTCATTTTGGGCTGGGTGTCCTGATGCACGAGCAACCCTCGCGCCGTGCGGAAGCGGACACGCATCTCGACACTGCCCTGCGTCTCCGTCCCGATTGGTCCGCAGCCCGGCGGCACATCGAGCGCCTGCGTGGGAAGTAGTGTCGGGTTTGAAGTAGGGCAGGTCTCTGACCTGCCCTACCTGCCACGCCCCCTTTCGGCCTGTACGTGAAATACATTTGAGCTGGTCAACCCCATGCATCCCGGGTGTCTTCCCTCCATGGCCGAACCCACGGACCGCAGCTTTTTGACCGACGGCCAGCGTCGCGTCATTGGCTTTGCCCTTACCCTGCTCGCGCTGCTCGCCACCGGGGCGCTCTTCATCCTTGGCATAATCGCCCTGGGCCGGCTGGCCGGCTTTTTCTCGAGCGTGCTCTGGCCCCTCGCCTGCGCCGGCGTGCTCGCCCTTATCCTGCGTCCCGTGGTCGAATTCTTCGAGCGCCGTTTGCGCATCCGACGGTTGTTTGCGGTCATATTGCTCTTCGGCCTGTTCATCCTCGCCGTCACCGGCGCGCTGCTGCTGATCCTCCCGCCGCTGATCGACCAGACGATCGCGTTCATCGCCTACCTGCCGGTCTTCTGGCAAAGCGCCAGCGGCTACGTCGAACGCAATTACCCCGAGTGGATCGCGCTGCTGCAGCGCCAGCT
>JBIJDP010000242.1:0-4850 GCA_044344065.1 Opitutaceae bacterium | reverse complement strand
TTACACTGCTGTGCTTGTTCGGTTCCAAATTTGCACCGAGTTTTTCAGAGGCTCCTTAAGCGTTGAGCGTTCCGGGCGCAGCCCGGTCCGCCACTCCATGGTTGAGTTTGCCAACCGGATGCAGTGGATTCGCCCCAATGGCCCGCCCCGTTCGGATCTCACAAACCAAGCTCGCCAAGGACCTCGGCGTTTCCCAGGCACTGGTTTCATTGGTATTAAACGGACGCAAGGAGGGCATCAACCCGGACACCTACAAGCGCATCTGGGAGCATGCCATCAGCCTGGGCTACCAGCCCAAGGGCATGAAATTCGAGCGCTCGCCCCGCGAGTCGCGGCTGCGCCAGGTGGGCTTCGTCCTGCGCTCGGGCCTCAACATCCATACGCAGGGCAGCTACTTCAACCACGTGCTCCACGGCCTGCACACGGCCCTCGCCGAACGGGGCTATGCCGCGGTTTTTCTCGGCGCTGAGGACAACCTGAAGAAGGACCGGCTCCGCCAGTATTTCCCCACGGGCCATGCGCTGCAGGGCATCGTGCTGTTCGGCGAGGTCGCGCCGGCCTTCCTGCATCTGTTGCGCCAGTTCGAGCCACGCATCGTGGCCGTTTCGGCCCGTCACCCCGGCCTCTGTCACTCCGTCGTCGGCAATGAACCGCAGGCGCTGGCCTCGCTGGTGCAGCATTTGCATGAGCTCGGCCACCGCCGCATCGGCTGGCTCGGCGGCAACACCGGGCTGGGCCGGCATGAAGCGCGCTACCAGGCCTACCAGGCCGGACTCAAGCTGGTCGGACTCGAGGCCGATCCCCGCTATGCCGTCTTCCTGAAACAGGGCGACCGGGCCGAGGGGACCGAGGCGATCCTGCGCCTCCTGCCGCTGCGGACGCGGAAGGATTTCTCCACTGCCTTCATCACCTACAATCTGCACATGTCCATCGGTGCGGCCCAGGCGATCATCCGCTCCGGCCTGTCCGTTCCGGGCGACATCAGCATGGCCGCGGCCGATTACTCACCCTTGGCGCAGCAGGAGGAGCCGCGCATCACGGCCGCCGGTTGCGAAGCCGAGAAACTGGGGCAGGCCGCAGCCAAGCTGCTGCTGGAGTCCACGACGGAAAGCGACGGCATCTTCAACGACCTGATCCTGCCCGCCCAGCTCTACATCGGCCAGAGCACCGGACCCGCCCGCCGCGCCTGAGCCGGAATTGTTACCAACAATTCAAGTGATTGAGCCCCAAGTCCGGGTTGGCGTGTGCAACCGACAAGCCCGTGATTTTTTGCCGCAAAAAGGCGCAAAAATGCAACGGCAAGGTCACCGTGCATGCGCCAATAGGCGCGCGGGAGAGCCTCGCAGACAGTTTGTTGTTTGCGCCTTTTTGCGGCCATTGCTTCCGGGCCTGGTCTGACTTCGTAAATACGCGGTGCGCCGCACCTGGGGCGATTTTTTGCTTGGAAATTAATAATTATTAATAAAGTCTGGGTTCCCCTCCCCATGACTGTCTACGACCACGCCGTCATCGCCTTCTACTTCATCTTCATGATGGTGATCAGTTGGGTCTTCCGGCGCTTCATCACCAATGTCAGCGACTATTTCCGGAGCGGGGGCCAGGTGTTGTGGTGGATGGCGGGCGGCTCGGCCTTCATGGTGTCGTTCAGCGCGTGGACCTTCACCGGGGCCGCGAGCCGGGCCTATGGCGACGGCTGGCCGATCATGGTCATCTACCTGGCGAATGCCGTGGGATTCTTCATGAACGCGGCCTACTTCGGCCCGAAGATGCGGCAATTGCGCGTGATCACCTCGATGCAGGCCGTGCGCCAGCGCTTCGGCCGCGCCAGCGAGCAGACCTTCACCTGGATCACCCTGCCCCTGCAGATGCTGACGGCGGGGATCTGGCTCTACGGCCTGGGCGTCTTCTTCTCCGCGGCCTTCGGGCTCGATGTGCGGCTGACCATTTTGGTGACCGGGGTCTCCGTCCTGCTCATCTCGCTCATCGGCGGGAGCTGGGCGGTGGTGGCCAGCGATTTCATCCAGGTGCTCATTCTGATGCCGGTGACAGTCGTCGCGACCTTCCTTGCCATCGCCCACATCGGCGGCTGGTCGGTGATGATCGACAAGCTGTCGGCCACCACGCTAAACTTGGACAAGGTCTTCACCGACGACTTCCTGCTCTTCTGGTGCGTCGCGATTCTCTTCAAGCAGTTCCTCTCGACCAACAACATCAATGACGCCTCGCGCTACCTGTGCGTCAAGGACAGCAAGCATGCGCGCAAGGCCGCCATCCTCGCCGGGGTGCTGTTCCTCGGCGGCATCGTGGTCTGGTTTCTCCCGCCCATGGCGGCGACGATCACGCACCCGGACCTTTCGGCCCAGTATCCCGCGTTGAATGAGCCGGCAGAGGGTTCGTTCTTCGCCATCGCCCAGGCCACTTTCCCGGTCGGCATGCTCGGCTTGCTGGTCAGCGGCATCTTCGCGGCGACCATGTCGTCCATGGACTCCGGGCTGAACAAGAACGCCGGCGTGTTCATCAAGAATTTCTACCAGCCGATCCTGCGGCCCAAGGCGGAGGAATCCGAGCTCCTGAAGGCGGGCAAGGTCACCACCGTGGTTCTGGGCCTGACGGTCATCGGGGTTGCGATCTTCTACAGCCAGTTGAAGAACCTCACGCTCTTTGAGCTGATGGTGAAGTTCCAGGTGCTGGTCTCGCTCCCCTATATCGTGCCGCTGGTGCTCGGGATCATCATCAAGCGCACGCCGAGCTGGTCGGGCTGGTCCACCGTGGTGGTGGGCTTCGTGGTGAGTTTTCTCACCGACCGCTACCTGAACATCGCCTGGGCCGCGCGCACCTTTGGGGTGGCTGACGGTACCACAAACTGGGAACGGCAGAACTGGGAGCAGGGCATCGGGGTCTTCACCATTCTGGGCGCGGGCATCGTCTGGTTTCTGTTCACCAAGCTGTTCTACCGCTACGAAAAGCCGGCGCAGAAAGCCGACATTGACCTGTACTGCCGCAACCTGGCGACACCGGTGGATTACGCGACGGAAGAGGGCGCGGTCGCCACGGACGACAAGCAATCCTGGCTCATCGGCTGGCTGTGCCTGCCTTACGGCGCCGTGGTCACGCTCATGGCCCTGATTCCCAATCCGCCCGTCGGCCGGCTCGCCTTTGTTTTCTGCGGCGGTGTCGTGATGCTCGTCGGCTGGCTGCTGGTGAAGCAGGCCCGCCGCCCCGCCCCCCGCGACCAAACCATGACCACGCGGGGCAAAGTCATTTTGCTGCCGCCCAACCGGGTCTGGCGCAGTTACACGGGCGGCCGCACCCTCGACCAAATGACCGGTGCTGCCGCGCCGGCGGACGGCCATTTCCCCGAGGACTGGATCGCCTCGACCACCCAGGCCGTAAACATCGGCCGGGAGGAGATCGCCGAGGGTCCCTCGCGCGTGAACGTCAATGGCGAGTCGCATGATTTTGCAGCGCTGCTCGCCAGCGATCCGGAGTATTTCCTGGGTGCCGCCCATGCGGCGCAGCACGGTCCGCAGCCGCACCTGCTGGTCAAATTCCTCGATCCTTCCATCCGGCTCCACCTGCAGGTGCACCCATCCGCCGACTTTGCCAGGCGCCGGCTTCAGGCACCTTCCGGCAAGACGGAGGCTTATCACATTCTCTCGATCCGCGACGAGGTCCGCGACCCGGCGATCTATCTGGGATTCCGTGATCCCCCGTCGCGCGACCGGTTGCGCGCGTTGATCGAGGAGCAGGACATTACCGCCCTCCTCGCCGCCATGAACCGGGTGCCGGTCCGGCCGGGTGACACCTATGTCGTGCCCGGCGGCCTGCCCCACGCCTTGGGCGAGGGCATCTTTCTCGTGGAGATCCAGGAGCCGAGCGACTTGGTCGTGCGTTTCGAATTCGAGCGCGGCGGCCACCTCCTGCCCGAAAGCGCGCGGTTCATGAACCGCGGACTGGATTTCTGCCTGGACGTTTTCGACCTCTCCCCGTGGTCCCCGGGCCGCGTGCGGATGGAAGCCGGCTGTCCGTCGAAGCGGCGGCGCGCCCTCGGGGCCGATTCGTGGCAGGACGACCTCATCGGTATCGAGCGCACGCCGTGCTTCCACGTGCGGCAGTCCGTCGTGCGCAGCCGGATCAGCAAGACCGAGACTTCGTTTTACATCGGGATCATCACGGCGGGCCGCGTCTCCTTGCAGGCCGGCGGAGAATCACACCGGCTCGGGGTCGGCGACAAATTCTTCGTCCCGGCCGGTCTGGGTACGATCGACCTGCAGCCCGAACCTGAATGCACCGTGCTCGAATGCTATCCACCCGGTGCCGCTTGAACCGCCCTCCCTTACCGTCATGCCCAAGCCCGTCTTTATCCTTGCCCTGCTGACCGCCGAGGAAGCCCGCGACTTCCTGCCGGAACCGATGTGGTCCGAAATGCGCGCCTTGGGCGCGGGATTCCGGCATCAGGATCCGCTCGCGCTCGATGCGACCCAGACCGAGCAACTGCTCCATTAGCTGAGTCCCGAGGTCATCGTGGCGGGTTGGAAAACCCGGACCCTGCCGGCCCACCTGCCGTCGCGGTTGCGTTACGTCTGCTATCTCTGCGGCTCGGTGAAGAAACTCGTGACCCGAAGCCAATTGGAGCAGGGGCTGATCCTGACCAACTGGGGCGGATCCATCAGCCGCATCGTCGCCGAGTGGGCGCTCTTCCACGTGCTCTGCTGCCTGCGCCGCGCCACCAGTTGGGCCCTCGCGATGCACCTTGAGCAGGGCTGGAAACACAGCGGCACCGAGACCGCCTCGCTCTTCGGCCGGAATGTCGGCATCCATGGTTTCGGCATGGTGGCCCGTGAATTCAT
>JBIJDP010000241.1:0-4883 GCA_044344065.1 Opitutaceae bacterium | reverse complement strand
ATCCGCTTCCCGCGGCTCATTTCCGATCCCTCTCTCACGGTTGTGGTCGAGGTGGCCACCGACCTCGCCAACTGGCAGTCGGGCGATGGCGTAACCGCCGATGAAGAGGTCACGCCGGTCAACGGCGAATTCGAGCGGGTGACCATCCGTTCCACCATCCCGATGAGCTCGCAAGGCAACCAGCAGATGCGCATCCGCTGTGTATTGGGCGACACCCCCTAACTTGGCGCAGTGCACAACTGCGCCCTGAAGCCGGGCATTGAATTGGAGCGGGTGGACGGAATCGAACCGACGATACCGCTTTGGAAGAGCGGAGTTTTACCACTAAACTACACCCGCGAGTGGACAGCGGGGAGCTTCGCGGGAGAGGCAGGGTGGTCAAGCCTGCGTTCGGCGCCAGGTCCCCGTCACCGGGGCGGATTGCAGCAATTTTTACAGGAGGCGGCCAGAAATGAGATTGCGAGTGTAAGTCAGTCGCGTTTGCATCCCGGCCATGGCAACCATTTCCTCTGCGTCCGGTTCTGCGTCCAACAAGCCTGATCCGAAGAAAGGTCGTTCGAGCGTCAATGCCGCACAGGCCCTGGCCAAGCAGCAGGCCCTGGAAAAGAAGTCCAAGAAATACAAGCTGCCCTTGGGCGAACTCGCGATCTTTACGCAGCAATTGTCCTCACTCCTGCTGGCCGGCCTGCCGTTGGTGCAATGTCTCGAAGCGCTGCAGGACCAGACGGAAGACCAGTGTTTCCGCATCGTCATCCGTGATGTGCGCGGCGACATCTCCTCGGGCAACTCTTTCTCCTCCGCGGTCAGGAAATTCCCGCAGTCCTTCAACACCCTCTTCGTCTCGATGGTCGAGGCCGGTGAAGCGAGCGGCGGCCTGGCGGAAATCCTGGTCAAGGTGGCCGGTTACTTCGAGGCCTCGGTCAAGCTGACCAAGAAGGTCAAGTCCGCCATGACCTACCCGATCGCGGTCATCGGTCTGGCGGTCGCGCTGGTCAACGTGCTGCTGATTTTCGTCATTCCGGTGTTCGCGGCCATGTTCGCGGACTTCGGCGCCAAGCTGCCCGCCCCGACGCAGTTCCTCATCGACCTGTCGGATTTCATGAAGGCCTGGTGGTGGGCCATCGGACTGGGCGCCTACGGTATTTACTGGGGTGGAGGCAAATACGTCGCGACGCCGAAGGGCCGCCGGCAGAAGGACCAGTTCCTGGTACGGGCGCCGATTTTCGGCAACCTGATCCACAAGATCGCCCTTTCCCGCTTCTGCCGTACCTACGCCACGCTCATCCGTTCTGGCGTGCCGATTCTCCGCACCCTCGAAATCGTCGCCGCGGCAAGCAACACCGTGCAGATCGAGGACGCCTGCGACGAGATTGCCAAGCACGTGAGCCAGGGTGGCCAGGTTTCCGAGGTGCTCGCGGCCAATCCTTTCTTCCCGCCCATGATGAAACACATGGTCAAGGCGGGTGAATCCACCGGCAACGTCGATGGCATGATGACCAAGATCGCCGACTTCTACGATGTGGAGTGCGAGGCGACGGTCGCCTCGCTGACTTCGCTAATCGAGCCGATCCTGATCGTCTTCCTCGGCGTGGTGGTCGGCGGCATCGTCATGGCGATGTTCCTCCCCATCTTCCAACTCGGTGCGGTCGCCGGTGGTCTCCAATAAGCCGACAGACACTGGATTGACTTGGGTGCGTGCTGCCGGAAGGTTGTACGGGCCATGCCTTCAGTCCTCATAGTCGACGACCTCCTGTCCATCCACGAGATGCTGGAGGCGGTGATCCAGCCCACGGGCTTCAGCACCGCATTCGCCACGGATGGGGAGAAGGCTCTGGGTCGGTACAAGGCCGAGAAATTCGACCTGGTGCTGGCGGACATCGACATGAAGCCGATGGACGGCATCACCCTGCTCAAGCAGCTCAAGCAGTACGATCCCAGCGCCGTCATTGTCATCATGACGGCCTATGCCAGCACCGAAAGCGCGATCCAGGCGTTGAAATTCGGCGCCTTCGACTACCTGCAGAAACCCTTCCGGGTGAACGAGCTCATTGCCACGCTCAAGCGCGGGATCGAGTTCAAGCAATTCCAGACCGAGCGCATGAACAGCGGGCTCGCGCCTGCCGCCACTTCGGCGGGCATCGAGGGCCGCATCATCGGGCAGAGCCCGGCCGTGCAGAAGCTTGTCCAGCAGATCAAGAAACTGGCCTCCGTGCGGGCTCCGGTGCTGCTGCAGGGTGAGAACGGCACCGGCAAAACCGCCGTCGCCGAGCTGCTGCACGAGGCGCTGGGCGCTCCTGAAGCCCAGTTGGTGCGCATTGACTGCGCCCTCAGTTCGGAGGCCAATTTCCGCGACGGGCTGCTGGGCCAGAACGGGACCGGCGGCACCTGGGTGCAGCAGGCCAAGGGCGGCACGCTCTTTCTCCAGCACCTGCAATGCCTGCCGCTGGAAACCCAGAAGGAGCTGGTCAGCGTGTTGCGGAACAACTCCCACACCATGCGGCTGGTTTGCACCACGACGGAGGACCTCGAGCGGCTGTGCGACGAAGGACGGTTTTTTGACGAATTGTTCTACCGCGTGGCGTCCCTGCCGGTGCAGCTCCCCCCGCTTCGCGATCGCGGCGAGGACATCCCGATTTTGGCCAAGCATTATGCCGCCAAGTCCTCCAATCCCCACTTTGATGCCAGCCTGGTGGAATTTACCGCCGATGCCATGGCCATCCTGACCAGCTACCACTGGCCGGGCAACCTGACCGAGCTGTTCCAGGTGATCTCCAAGATCGCCTCCACCACGGAGAGCCGGATTGTCACCTCCGAGCAGCTCCCCCTGCGCCTGCGGGAACTCAAGCACTGGCCCAAACTGGCGGAATACCTTGCCGGACAGGAGAAAAAGTACGTCGACCTGGTCATGCACGCCTGTCGCAGCGACAAGGTCAAAGCCGCCGAGGTCTTGGGCGTCGATCATAGCCGGTTGGTTTAGGGCATTTCGTTGCCGTTGGTCACCGTTGGCGGTAGGTCAGCGCGCTGGCGCGCGCCCAGCCCTCGCCCGCAAGCGGGCTGGCCTGCCGGAGACGACCTCGATTGCGAAGGCGCACCGTCTAAAAATCGCCCATTTGCCGACTTCCCGCTTGCGGCGGGTTTTGACGCACTCAACTCTCGCCGAAATCCACGTCCATGCCTAAACGCTCTGACCTTCAGTCCATCCTGATCATCGGTGCCGGTCCCATTGTGATCGGCCAGGCATGCGAGTTTGACTACTCCGGCACCCAGGCCTGCAAGGCGCTGAAGGAGGAGGGTTACCGCGTGATCCTGGTCAACTCGAACCCCGCCACGATCATGACGGATCCGGAGTTTGCCGATGTCACCTACATCGAGCCGCTCACGGTGGAGTATCTGGAAAAAATCATCGCCGCCGAGCGACCCTCCGCGCTGCTCCCCACGCTGGGCGGGCAGACGGCGCTCAACCTCTCGATGGAGCTCCACAAGGCGGGCATCCTTTCCAGGTACGGCGTGGAGATGATCGGGGCCAAGCCCGACGCGATAAACAAGGGCGAGGACCGCGAGCTGTTCAAGCAGTGCATGCTGCGGATCGGACTTGATGTCGCCCGCTCCCGCACCGTGAAAAACATGGACGAGGCGCGCTCCGCGGCCGACGAACTGGCGATGTACCCGCTCATCATCCGCCCCTCCTTCACGCTCGGCGGCTCGGGTGGCGGCATCGCCTACAACAAGGAGGAATTCGAGCTCATCGTCGCCAACGGCCTGGATCTCTCGCCCGTGCACGAGGTGCTCGTCGAGGAGTGCCTGCTCGGCTGGAAGGAATACGAGATGGAGGTCATGCGCGACCACAAGGACCAGTGCGTCGTCATCTGCTCCATTGAGAACTTCGATCCCATGGGAGTGCACACCGGTGACTCCATCACCGTGGCGCCGGCCATGACCCTGACCGACAAGGAATACCAGGTCATGCGCGACGCCTCCTTCGCGGTCATCCGCGAGATCGGCGTCGAGACCGGCGGTTCCAACATCCAGTTTTCCCTCGACCCAGCCACCGGCCGCATGGTCGTCATTGAGATGAACCCGCGCGTGTCGCGGTCCTCGGCCCTCGCCTCGAAGGCCACCGGGTTTCCCATCGCCAAGATCGCCGCCAAGCTGGCCGTCGGCTATTCGCTCGACGAGTTGCGCAACGACATCACGCGGCTCACCCCGGCCAGTTTCGAGCCCACCATTGATTACGTCGTCACCAAGATTCCCCGTTTTACCTTCGAGAAGTTCCCGGGCTCCGATCCCACGCTGACTTCGGCCATGAAATCGGTCGGCGAGGCGATGGCCATCGGCCGCACCTTCAAGGAGTCCATGCAGAAGGCCCTGCGTTCGCTGGAAATCGGCGCGCGCGGCTTCGGCGGCGGCGGCAAGCACGGACTCGACGAGGCGCCGGAGGAAAAGGTCGTCCGCGCCAAGCTCGCGACGCCCAACGCGGAGCGGATCTTTTTCATCCGCTACGCCTTCATGCGGGGGCTGACGGTGGGGGACATCTTTGAACTGACCAAGATCGACCCGTGGTTTCTCCAGCAGATGTACGAAATCTACGAGATGGAGACCGTCCTCAAGGGCTTCACCCTGGCGACCATCGATGCGAACACCCTGCGCCGGGCCAAGGAGTTTGGTTTTTCCGACGCACAGCTCGCCCACATCTTCGGCAGCGATTTCAGCGCCGTCCGGGCGCACCGGGCCAGGGTCGGGGTCAACACCACCTACCGGCTGGTGGACACCTGTGCCGCGGAGTTCGAGGCCTTCACGCCCTACTACTACTCGAGCTATGGCGCCGAGAACGAGATCCTGCCGCCGACCGGCAAGAAGAAGATCATGATCCTGGGCGGCGGCCC
>JBIJDP010000507.1:0-2967 GCA_044344065.1 Opitutaceae bacterium | reverse complement strand
GAGGGGTTTCTGGAGGATAATCTTTTTGCCTGTTTGTGCGGCGGCGACGACGAGATCGGCGTGGCGGGAAGTTTCTGCGCCGATGACGACGGCTTCGATGCCGGGTTGAGCGAGGGTTTCGGCGACGGTGGCGTAGGCGCGCAGCTTTCGCTTTTCGGCGGTTTCGGTCAGTCGCTTGGTGTCGTGGTCCCAGGCAGCGACGACCTCGATGTCGAGATCAGGCTGATCACGCCAGATGTCGCAATACACGCCGACATGGGCGTGGGCGAAGCCGAGGATGGCGGTTTTCATGGGAGCAGGGCAGGTCTGTGATCTGCCATTTGAACGATTAACCGCGGTTCAGCGCGCAAAGGCGGTTCGGAGACCCGCCCTACTTGGGGCAGCGATGTACGGATGACTTTCGAGGCTGGACCAAGATCCAGCCCTACAACCGACCCGGCGATGCGGCGGGTGGAATCCATGAGGGGGAGCAGGCTGCGCTCAACGTGCGCCGCAGGCTTGCAGGCAAGCCTGCATGTGGCCGCGGGCCTCGGCGGCGATGGTGCAGCAGCGTTCGAGGGGATATTCCTTGGCGCCGATGATCTCCAAATCAACCGGACCGGTGTATCTGGCCTCGTGCAGTACGCGGAGGTACCCGAGGAGGTCGATTTCGCCGCGGCCGTTGGCCTGTTCCTCGGGCTTGCCGGGATTCATCTGGCGGCCGCGGCAGTCGCGGATGTGCACGTGCTTCACGCGCGCAACCACGGCGCGGAGGGCGTCGACAGGATTCTCGCCGGCGCGGTGAATGTGGCTGGGGTCCATGTCGAGGCCGAAGGCCGGATTGCTGATCGCGGCGAGGACCTTGAGCGTGGTGGGCGTGTTGTGGATCGCGGCGCCGACGTGGGCCTTGACGCAGAGGGTGACGCCGTAGTGGGCGGCGCGGTCGGCCAGGCGGCCGAGCGAGTCGATGCTCTGCTGGAGCGAGGCCTCGTCGCCGGTCTTGCCGCCGGGCCCGCAATTGATGATCGGGATGCCGCTTTCCACGGCGGCCTGCATGGCGGCCTCCATGATGGCGGGATCCTGGCTGGGCTGTTCCATGGCGAGCAGCTTGAGGCCGGTGTCGGCGGCGAGCTGCTTCACGACCGGGGCGCACTCGCGCCAGCGGTCGATGACGAGGTGCTCGCTCATGCCGCCGATGGCGGACACCTCGATGCCGTCGTAACCGGCCCATTGGATGCAGCGGAAGGCGGTGGCCAGGTCGTAGCCGCCGAAGAGGACTGAATTGGCTCCGAGTTTCATCGTGAGAAATCCGTGATGGGGAGGTTACTGGTCCTTGAGGTCGCGCTTGAGCGCCGGCAGCGCATGCGGGCGCACGAGCTCGCCGCCCTGCTCGTGGGACTCGATGGCGGCGAAGGTGTACTCGAGCGTGGCGAGGGCGTCACGGCCGGAGGCGCGGAGCCTGTTCTTCGGGACCTGCCTGGAGACGTCCTCGAGGAAGGCGTTGATGCGGTTGGGGAACGTGACGCCGAAATCCTTGACGCCGGTGTTGGTGACCTGCGGCTGGGGCTGTTCGCCGAGGCCGAGCTTCTCCCCGGGCTTGGGAGCGGGGAAGTAGGTGTATTTTTCCACGCAGTTCTCGATGAGGAAGGTGCCCTGGCTGCCGCCGAGCTCGAAGCTCCACCAGCCGCCCTGGCCCATCGTCGCGTCGCCGCGCGAGCTGAACATGTAGCCGACGGCGCCGCTCACGAAGCGGACATGGACGCTGGCGATGGACAGCATCAGGTCCGACGCATTGCGGCGGAAACCGGGCTTGTCCATGAACGCCTGCACGTGGGTGATGTCGCCGCAGAAGTGGCGCATCAGGCTGAACGGGTGGGCGAGGAAGGCCTTGGTGTGCGAGTAGGGAAAGCCCTCGAAGTTCGGGCCGCCGCCCTTCTGGTAGATGTCCTGTCCGCCGATGAAGCCCATGCGGTGCAGGCAGTAGATCTGCTCGCCGATCTTCCCGGCGTCCATGTCCGCGCGCGCCATCCGGGCCGGCTCGGTGAAGTAGTGGTTCAGGTTGCAGCCGAGGTAGACGTCCTTCTCGGCGGCGAAGCGGACCATCTCGCGCGCCTCGTTGATGTCATTGGAGATGGGCTTCTCGACGAGGACGTTCCTGCCGGCGGCAAGCGCCTCCATGGTCGGCTCGAAATGCCAGCCGCCATTTTCGTGGCCGCCGGTGCAGACATCAACGACGTCGAGGTCGGGATGGGCGTCCAGCATGTCCTTGAGCCGCGCGTAGGATTTGACGCCGTGCTTGGCGGCCGTTTCGTCGGCGCGGGATTTGACGACGTCGCAGACGGCGACGAGTTGGGCGAGCGGGTTGCTCGCGTGGCTGGCCACGTGCATCTGACCGATGCCACGGATGCCGACGACTCCGACCTTAAGGGGTTTCATGGGCGATGGGATTGCGGGCTGGGCGATAAAGCAGGGAATAAAAACGGCGGCATCATAGCGGGCGGACGGAGCGGTGTCCTTGACGAAACTACCGTAAATAAGCACGATCCTGCCAATCCCATGGCACCAGCCCGATCCTCCGGCGGCATCCCGCGCCTGAAGGCCGCCGAGGTCTTCACCGATCCCAACTTCCGCCTGCGCGTGATGCGGGTGCCCATGCACGGCTCGGGGCCCACGCCCCATGCCCACGAGTTCGAGGAACTGGTGGTGATCCTCGGCGGGCGCGGGGTGCATCGCATCGGCGACGAGTCATATCCCATCGACGCCGGCGAGGTGTTCGTCGTGCTGCGCGGGATGAGCCATCATTATCCGCAGGTGCAGGGGCTGTCGCTGATCAACGTCCTGTATGATCCGCGCCGCTTCCGGATGCCGCGGGCCGACCTGGCGGCGCTGCCGGGCTACCATGCCCTGTTCGAGGTGGAGCCGCGCATCCGTCAGCGCGAGCACTTCCAGAACCGGCTGAAACTGCCACTGCAGGACCTGGGCCAGTTG
>JBIJDP010000240.1:0-4895 GCA_044344065.1 Opitutaceae bacterium | reverse complement strand
TCGGCGCGGACCCGCCCGGCGTGCTCCTCCACCGAATCCTCCGCCAGTTTCATCACCGGGGCGGAAAGGCGGCCGGAGATCAGGTGGCTCGCCGCCAGGCCGCCCAGCAGGAGTGCCGCGCCGGCGAGCAGCACCCGCCAGCGCAGGCGGCGCTGGAGCGTCTGCAGATCAGCCAGCGAATAGACGCAGACTTCAATCGCCGCCGGGTAGATCGAGCCGGGATTCAGGCGCTTGTAGAATACCAGGTTCGGCTCGCCGCCGAGTTGCCGGCGAAAACTGCTCTCCCCTTGCCCGCCCTGTTCCATATTTTCATTGATGGCCCGGTTGAGACCCGCGCGGACCTCCGGGTCGAGATGCGGCAGCAGCAGCCGGCCGCCCAGCCAGAGGCCCCGTCTGACCCCGGAGCCGGCGCGGGTTTCGCCCAGCCGCATGGATTCAAATCCGAGGACGAGCACCGCGATCACCTCGCCACTCTCCGTCGAGGTGACCGGCATGGCCACGATCTCCATGACCGCCTCCGGCCCGGTGTCCTCGCGTTTGATCACCACATAGCCGTATTGCTGCTGCTCGGGCGCACCCGGCAGGGTCAGCGCCGCCTCCACCGCCGGCGGAATGGCGCCGGCGTCGGCCACGGCCCCGGGGGCGATCAGGACGCCCCGGCGATCCAGAAACCGGTAGAACGCGGCATGCAGCGCATAGTCGGCGTCCTCGGGCGGACCGGACGCGGGCTCCATGATGTCGCGCAATTCGTCCCGGGCGCTCGGATACAGCAGGTCGAGCGCCCCGTCCTCGAGGGCGGCATGAATCCGCGGCTTGCGCACGAGGGCGCGGCACCGCTCCAGCAGCGCCGCCTGCCGGATCGACTGCACCTGCTGCTGGGCCGCGAGTTCCTCGCGGAAGTCGCGTTCGAGGTCGCGCTCCGCCACCGCCGCGAGATTGCGCTGGGCGAAATACAGGACCAGCGCCGTGACCAGGGACACGAGCAGCATCATGGCCACCACCAGCCGGACCCGGAAACCGGCCGGGCGGAATGGCCTGGTCTCACCCATGGCGCTCACGGGAAATCGATCCGCAGCACGGCATCCGCGGCCACTTCCACGGGCTGGCTGCGCACCGTGCGGCTGTCCAGCCAGGCCTTGAGCACATAGCGACCCGGCGGCACGGCCGGGAGCCGGTAACGCCCCTGCTCGTCGGTCACGACGAAATGCGGCGTGTCCACCACGAGGATCAGGGCCCGCATGTGATCGTGGATGTCGCAGCGGACCGTCACCAGTCCCGCGCGGTCGAAGACCTGCGAGGGGATCGGCCGCTCGTCGCCGCGGTAGCGCCCGAGATCAAAGCGCTTCGGGGCCGAATAGGAAAAAATGTTGTGGTAGGTGTCGTCCTGGTTGGGGAACTCCACCCGCGTGCCGGTCTGCACGGGCAGCAGGGCGGGCGCGAACATCAGGTCCTGCTGGATCATCCGCGCCACCGCCGGGCCCGCCGGCCGCGGAAACTCCCCTTCGAGGTAGACGATGGCCAGGGGGGGATTCGTGCCGAGCGCCCCGCCCTTGGTCACCACCTCGTAGCGCCGGTTGATCACGGTGGCGGTTCTGCCGGCGGGCAGGCGAACGCGGCCCTCGATGGCCGCCTCGGCCCGGGCCGGGACGGCGGGCAGCCCGGCCAGGATGATCCAACCAAGGAGAAGGCGTATTTTCATGTCCGGATGTTCGGCGTGGTCGCGGTCATTCGGGGGCGCGGATCGCGTAGCCCACGGCCCGGACGGTATGGATGAGCGCCTGGGGGAAATCATGATCCAGCTTCTTGCGCAGACGCGTGATGAAGATCTCCACGGTGCGCGTGTCGTAGGTGTGCTGCCGCTGCCAGACGCGCTCGCTGAGCTCGGAGCGGGAGAAGATCCGGCCCGGCTCCTGCAGCAGCACCTGCAGCACCTCGAATTCACGCGGGGACAGGATGATGACGCGGCCGGACCGGGTCACGCGCCGGTGCTGCACATCCATGACCAGATCCGCGAGTTTCAGCAGTTCGGATGTGTTCGGCGTGTGGCCGCGCCGGCCCATGGCCTCGATGCGCGCGATCAGTTCCTCCAGCGAAAACGGCTTGGAAAGATAATCATCCGCGCCGGCCTTCAGGCCGCGGATGCGATGCTCCACCTCGCCGCGGGCGGTCAGGATGATGACCCGCGAGGTGCCGTTCACCTGCCTCAGCTGGGTCAGGAGGGCGAAGCCGTTGAGTCCGGGCAGGTTCAGGTCCAGCACGATGAGGTCGGGCGCATCCGTGAGCGCGGCCTGCAGGCCGGCGTTGCCGTCATGCCTGACCTCGACGAGATGCCCGTGGCGGACCAGCGCCCGACTGATGTGCCGGGCCAGTTCGGGTTCATCCTCAATGATCAAAATGCGCATGCCTGGGGTTGGGCGTGAAAACGACGGACTTGCCGTGGGATGCCGCGGGCGGCGCCGGCCGCGCACAGTATCCGGGCGGGAGTCTTAATCCGGACAAGTGGCCGGTGTGGCAATACGGATAATCAGTTGCAGCCACATCCGCTCCCTCCCACCCCCCGGCCCCCGCCGGTGGATTCACGCGAAAAATAGGTGTGTTCGCTCATGGCCGAGGCCAGCGGGTCCCGGTCGGGGCGCATGGCGTATTCCGCCAGGGTGGCGCGCTCCCAGGGTTGCACGGCCACGGTGTGGCAGCCCGTCACGCCCAGCAGGGCCGGCAGGCAGATCAACGCGCAGCACAGTCGGAGGGCCTTGGGCTTCATGGGGTGGTCGGTTCCTGGAGGAGGGCTTCGATCTGCCGGCGCAGGTCATCCGCGGTGGTCCGGCCGTGGAAGCCTGCATGGATGGATCGCAAGCGGCCGTCGCGGCCAAAGAGATAGGAGGTCGGCATGGCCGGGATCTTCACGGCGCGCACCAGCGCCTGTTGCCGGTCATGCAAGGTGGTGAAAGGCGGGGCGTGGCGGTGGATGAAGTTCTCATAGGCGGAGGATTTTTCATCCACACTCACCGCGATGATCAGCAATCCCCGCGCCCGATACTCGCGCTGCAGGGCGGCAAACACCGGGAAGGAGGCCTTGCAGGGGGCGCACCACGAGGCCCAGAAATCGAGCAGCACCACCTGCCCGCGGGTGGGCGGCACCTCCCCGGCCACGGCCGCCAGCGAAGGCAGCGGCGCCCCGATCGGCAGCTCTGCCCGGACCATGGGCAGGCCGGCCAGGGCGAACGCAAGGAGGCAACGGATATCAGGCAGCCACTTCATATTGGAAAAAGCCCCGCGTTTGCGCCCGGGCCCGGCCGCTGATGATCAAGCCTTCGGCGCCCGGAAATCCCTGGATGAAATCGATGCCTTCCTTCAGCCCCAGGATGAAGGCCGTGGTGGAGAGGACCCCTGCATGCAAGCACGTGTCCGCCACCACGGTGACCTGTGTGCAGCCGTTCGCCACCGGCCAGCCGGTCCGGGGATCGATGATATGGCCGTAACGGCGGCCATTGATCGTGAAGCAGCGGAGATAATCGCCGGAGGACGCGACGCCTTTGCCGCTGAGGCCGATGCTGCCGGCCGGGGTGCCGGGCGCCTCGGGATTCTCCAGTCCCACGTGCCAGCAGGGTCGCCGCGGCGGCCGGCCCAGGGCACGCAGGTCGTGCCCGAAATCCACGAGGACATCGGCGATGCCGTGATTCCGCGCCAATTGCGCCACGACATCCACCGCGTACTCCTTACCAAAGCCGCCGAAGTCCAGCGCCATGCCGGCCCGGGGCAGGAAAATGCGGCCCGGTTTGCGCTCCACTTTGTCCCAGCCGACATATTGGCGCGCGGCCGCGATCTGCGCCGGTGATGGCACCACCGGATGGGCGGCCTTGTAGTCCCACAAACGGAGCATGGGCAGCAGGGTTGGATCGAGGATCCCGCGGGTGATGCAGAAGAGCATGTCGCACAGCTTGAGCATGCCCTCCATGTCCTCATCGCATTCGACCCAGCGCAGGCCGGCCGCGGCGTTGATCCGCCCGACGAGGCTGTCCGCCCGGAAGCGTGAATACTTCGCTTCAAACGCCTGCACCCACGCCACTGCCTCGCGCTCAAAGCCAAGGGCGCGGGCTGCATCGGGGGCGGCGAACTGGACCTGGCATTTCGTGCCCAGGGCGGCGAAGGAGAACTGGCGCAGGCCGGATTCATGTCCGGCTCCGGACAGGTCAGCCGCCGCGGTGGCAAATGGCATGGCTTTGGTGCCGGTCATGGGTCAAAAGGCGAACCTGATCCCGGCGGTGACGATGCTCGCGCGGGGATAGGCGCTCGCCGCGGTGAGGCCGTCCCGGCCGTGCATCTCGTACCGCTCCACCGCCGCATCAACCTGCCAGGCGTCGGCCACCGTCCAGATGACCTTGAGTCCGTAGTTCAGACTGCGCAGGGCCGACAGCCGGTAATCCGCCGAATAATAGGGCGCGAGGCCGGTCGGCCGCGAGGTCGGGGTGATCGGCGTGCCGGTGAGGCTGACATGATAATAGTCGGCGGTCTGCTGCGTGAAATAGCGGAGGGCCGGCCGCACGACGAACCTGGCGCCAAGTTTCTGATACCATTCGAGGTTCAAGGTGTGGGAGGAGAGACCGTGGTCGTCGCGGTGATAGCGGTAGCTGGCATCAACGGCGCCGCCCAGCTGCGGCCAGGCCCGGTTGAGCGCCGCGAGGGCGATCCATTTCCGGCGGGAGTCCGGCCGGTTTTCGCCGTAGGTGCGGAGCAGGAAAATCCCGGGCAGGACCTCCACCCGCTTTTGCACGAGCTTGTACGGGTCGCTGAGATATCCGGTGGATTGGCTGTACGTGAGATTGAAGGTGACGGCAGTGACCGGGCCGAGCAGCTGCGTGACGCCCGCGATCATGTCCATGGTGCGCTTGGCCACG
>JBIJDP010000239.1:0-4896 GCA_044344065.1 Opitutaceae bacterium | reverse complement strand
CGGCCCGCCCTTGGTCCACCCCGGCCGCCGTTTCCTCCCTCATCCACACCTGGCTCGCCGATCAGGTAAACTCTGGCGCGCCAACCTAAAGTGTATTAGCTAACGGCGATTGGTATTATCTTTCTCTTTCGTCAGGAGGGTTGTGCTGCAGCTGGAGGTCGCTGACCCCGAGGCATGGACAAACCGGGCTTAGCGAGCCCGGCTAAAACGAAGGTTTTCCGAATTCGTCCTGACGAAAGAGAAAGATAAAGAGGAAAGAGAAAGATTGGATTCCAGCAGGTGTGGCCAGGCGGGGTTTGGAAACCCCGCCCTGCAAAAATGTCTACTGCTTCTGCGCGGGTGCCAAAGCGTGGATCGCCTCGAGTGCGGCGGGGTTGTCCACGCTGGTCAGGTCGCCGGCAGGCTGGCCGGTGTAGACGCGGAGGATGGTACCGCGGAGAATCTTGCCGCTGCGTGTCTTGGGCAGGGAC
This sequence comes from Opitutaceae bacterium, assembly GCA_044344065.1. Classification (GTDB taxonomy): domain Bacteria; phylum Verrucomicrobiota; class Verrucomicrobiia; order Opitutales; family Opitutaceae; genus UBA2377. The sequence continues at coordinate 4,426 of JBIJDP010000239.1, read as the reverse complement.
GCCACCACGTGCACGGCCTTGGGCGCGAGCGGCTTGCCCATCTGCGCGGCCACGTGGGCGATCAATTCCGCTTCCGCGGGGTCCGCCCAACCGGGCCTGACCACCACAAAGCACACGAGCACCTGACCCTTGAGCTCGTCGGGTGCACCGATGGTGGCGGCCTCGCTGATTGCCGGGTGCGAGGTCAGCACGCCCTCGACCTCGGCGGGACCGACGCGCTTGCCGGCGACCTTGATGGTGTCGTCACTGCGGCCGAGCACGAACCAGGTCCCGTCCTCGTCCTGCCGCGCCCAGTCGCCGTGATACCACACGTCGGTGAACTGGCTGAAATAGGTCTCCAAATACCGCGCATCGTCGTTGAGAAAGCCCTTGGTCATCGAGGGCGCCGGCTGCTTGCAGACCAGGTGACCGACGGTGCCGCGCGGCGCGGATGTGCCCTCTTCGGTGAAGACATCGACATCCATGCCCAGTCCCGGCCGGCCGAGCGAACACGGACGGAGCGGGAGGAGCGGGGTGGCGGACAGGTGACAGCCGACGATCTCGGTGCCGCCGGAAATGTTGATGACCGGGCAGCGGCCGCCGCCGACGTTCTCGAAGTACCAGCGGTAGGAAGTTTCGTCCCACGGTTCGCCGGTCGAGCCCAGCAGGCGGAGGCGCGAGAGATCGTGGCCGCCCGGCCCTTTGCCCTCGGTGGCGCGCATAAAAAGGCGCACGAGGGTCGGCGAGGCGGCGAAGGTGACGACCTTGAGGCGTGCCAGCGTGCGCCAGAGCCGGTCGCTGTCCGGGAAATCCGGGGCGCCGTCAAAGAGCACGACCGGGGTGCGGTAAAGCAGGCAGCCGATGATTTCCCACGGGCCCATCATCCAGCCGATGTCCGTGAACCAGAAGAACGGCTCGCCGGGCTGAAGGTTGAAGGCATAGCGCGTCTCCTTGCCCATCTGGGCCAGGCAGCCGGCGTGCGTGTGCACGGTGCCCTTGGGCCGGCCGGTGGTACCGCTGGTGTAGATCAGCAGGCACGGCTCCTCGGCGGCCGTGCGCTCGCAGCCGTCGAAGCTCGGGGCCCCCGACAGGAAGCGGGTCCACTCGGGCCGGTCGAAGCAGATCACGCGCTGCACGCTCGGCACGCGGGCCGCGGCCGCGCGGGCCGTGATGCCAGTGGCGACGGATTTGCCGCGGCGATGGAGATGGTCGACGGCAAAGAGCACGCGGGCCTCGCACGACTCGATGCGCTCGACGACCGCCGCCTCGCCGTAGCCGCAGAAGATGGGGACGAAGCGCGCACCGAGCCGGAAGCTGGCCATCATGACGGCGACGGTCTCGGGCCGCATCGGCGCGTAGAGGGCAACACTGTCGCCGGGCCCAACCCCCATGGCCCGGAGCGCACCGGCACAGTCGTCGACGGACGCCTTCAGTTCGGCAAAGGTGAGCGCGCGCCGATCCTCCGGGCGGTCAGAATCGGCCTCGTAATAGAGCGCCACCTCATCGCCGTGGCCGTCGCGCACGTGGCGGTCCACGCAGTTGTGGGCGATGTTGACCTCGCCGCCGGTGAACCACTTCGTCCACGGGAAGCCGCGCGAATCGTCCTTCACCTGCGCATAGGGCGTGAACCATTCGACGCCCATGTCCTTCATCGCCGCGTCCCAGAACCAGGCCGTGTCGCGGACGGAGGCGGCGTGCAATTCATCCTGCGAATTGAACCCGTGCTGGCGCATGAACCGCGCCAGGTGCGAGTCACGAGTCCAGGAGTGGTCATCAGGATGCCAGAGGTAGTTTGGGGTAGTCATGGGGTATGCAGTTGTCAGTCCTGCTGTGACCAGGCTGTGGAATGGCCACAGAAGGCTCAAAAATCACATAAGGATCAATCTGGTTCTACCGGGAAGAGTATGCCTCATCAAAAATAAGCTTTTTGAATTGGATGATGGGTGCGCCGAAGTTGATCAACATGGCGTGGGCCCGACCTGAGGCGCGGAGGTATCCGAGTACTTGGGCGGTGTGTTCGTCGACGAGATGCCGGGCGGCCTTGATTTCGATGATCAGCTCTTCTTCGACGACCAGATCGGCATAAAAATCACCCAACAAGGAACCGTCCTCGTCACGCACCGGTAACGGATGCTGGGTGATCACCCGCAATCCCATGTCCCGCAACCGCCTCGCCAAGGACAACTCATAGATCTTCTCCGTATGCCCATGCCGGAGGAACCTATGTGCCGCGAGCGCGGCTTGCCGCACTTTGGCACACAGAGCCAGCACCTCATCCTGGTTCACATTCCCTCCTTTTGAGCCTTCTGAGCCTTATGTGGCCAACCCACAACGCCTAGTCGCCGCATCTTCACACGAGTTCCACGCAGGCGGCCAGGCCTTCGCCGCCGCCGATGCAGATGGCGGCGACGCCGCGCTTCAGGCCGCGCTCCTGCAGCGCGGCGATGAGTGTGACGAGGATGCGCGCGCCGGAACAGCCGATGGGATGACCGAGGGCGATCGCGCCGCCGCGGACATTCACCTTCGCATGGGGCAGACCGAGCTCCTGCATAAAGGCCATGGGAACGACGGCGAAGGCCTCGTTGACCTCCCAGAGGTCAACGTCGGCGACCTGCCAGCCCGCGGCCTGCAGCGCCGCCTGCGCGGCCGGCACGGGCGCGGTGGTGAACCACACGGGTTTCTGCGCGTGGGCGCCGAAGGCCACAAGGTGCGCAATGGGTTTCAGTCCGGCGGTGCGCGCATGGGCGGCGGTGGTGACGACCAGCGCGGCGGCACCGTCGTTGAGCGACGAGGCATTGGCCGGCGTGATGGTGCCGTCCTTCTGGAACGAGGGCTTTAGGGTCGGAATCTTGTCGTACTTCACCTTGGCCGGACCCTCGTCGTGCTCAACCTTGGTGACATTGCCCTTGGCATCGGTGAGCTCGACCGGGGTGATCTCCTGCGCGAAGCGTCCGTCGGCCTGCGCAGCGTTGGCGCGGCGGAAGGATTCGATGGCGTAGGCATCCTGCTGCTCGCGGGTGAAGGCGTATTTGGCCGCGCACTTCTCGGCGCAGTTGCCCATGTGGATGTTGTTGTAGGGGTCCCAGAGTCCGTCGGTGACGAGGGAATCAATCACCTGCTGGTGACCCAGGCGGTAGCCGTCGCGGGCCTTGGGCAACAGGTAAGGGGCCTGGGACATGCTCTCCATGCCACCCGCTACATAGACGGTCCCCATGCCGGCGCCGAGGGCGTGCGCGGCCTGCATGACACTCTGGAGACCCGAACCGCAGACCTTGTGCACCGTGACGGCGCGGGCGGATTGAGGGAGTCCGGCGTGGATGGCCGCCTGCCGCGCCGGGGCCTGGCCCTGGCCGGCCTGAAGGACGTTGCCCATGAGCACATCGGTGACGCTGGCGGGGGCGACACCGGACCGGGCCAGGGCGCCCTTGATGGCCGCGGCGCCCAGTTTCGCAGCGGGAACGGAGGCGAGACCGCCTTGAAAGGCGCCGATGGGGGTGCGGGTGGCGGAGAGGATGACGAAGTCGGTCATGGGAGGAGAAACGGTGATGGGTGATGAGTCAGGGGTCACAGAATTCTTTCTCTTTCCTCTTTATCTTTCTCTTTCGTCAGGGCGAATGCCTGCCAGCCCGATCTGGAAGAAAGAGAAAGATTAAGAATAAAGAGAAAGATTTGAATTCAGTCCGGACGCTTGATCGAGAAAACCTCCCGGGTCGTCGCGTAATTCTCGCCGCCCATGCGGGCGATGAGGTCGAGTTTGGTCGAGTCGGGCTTGCCGTCGGGGCCGAGGATGTCGTCGCGGAGGTGCGCGGTAAGGATGCGGCCGAAGACGACATTCGCGGCGAGCGGGCCCTCGCCAATGAGGATGATGCGGTCGAGGACGCACTCGAAGGCCACCGGGGCGGCGGCGACCCGGGGCGGACGGATGGTCGTGGACGGCGCGGCCTCGATCCCGAACTTCTCGAATTCACTCTCGCCGTACGGCAGCCCCGCGGCGGTCAGGTTCATTTGCGCACCGAGGTCATGCGAGACGAGGTTCACGACAAACTCCGGCACGACCTCGATGTTGCGCACGGTGTCCTTCTTTACGCCCTGGCGGTTGTTGACGGGCACGAACATGAGTGTGGGCGGATTGGCCGTGATGCCCTGGAAAAAGGAAAACGGCGCAAGGTTGGTTTTCCCGTCGGCCGAGATGGTCGAGACCCAGGCGATGGGCCGCGGCAAAATGGTGGAGATCATCCACTGGTAGGCGTTGCGGACGTCGAGGCCGGCGAAGTCGAGAATCATGGATTTCGGAGTTGGGAGATCGGAGATGGGAGATCGAAGTTGCAGGCAGAAAGCAGGAAACGGGCGGGGGACACAATCTTTGCGTCCTGATGGAGAAGATCTGACTTTATTGCAGGAGCGGGGTTGTTGGGCGCTGTGGCGGGCCCCCCTCCCGGCGACATCC
>JBIJDP010000238.1:0-4915 GCA_044344065.1 Opitutaceae bacterium | reverse complement strand
CCCGGTCTCCCGCCGTTTGTCAGTTAATAGGTGACACGCGGCCGGGGTGGCGGGGGTGGAATGAAACGCGCGGGTGGCGCCGAGGACGTGCCGGGCGATGTCGCGCGCGGCGTGGGGGCGGGCGAGGGGCTCGAGGGCGCGACGCCATTCCGACCAGACGGCGCCGCGGTTCGCGAAGGCGGTGCGCAGGGCGGTAATGATGGCATCAGGGGTGGGAGCATGGGCGCCGATGCCGTGGCGGCGGAGCAACTCGTAATTGCCCTCCTCCTGGCCGGGCACGATCTGGTTGACGATCATGGGGCACCGGGCGGCAATGGCCTCCTGGGTCGTGGCCCCGCCGGCCTTGCTGACGAGGACATGGTGCGTGAGCAGGAGCCGCGGAATCTGGTCGGTCCAACCGAGGATGACCGCGGGTGTGCGGCGCCCGGCCGCCAGTTTTTGCAGGCGTTGCCGCAAGGTGCGGTCGCGCCCCACGGCACAGGTTACCTCCCAATCCTCCTCGGCGAGCAGGCGTCGCGCGGTGCTTTCCGCGTGTTGGGTGCCGGAGTTGATGATGTAGAGGACGCGCGGCGCGCGGCCGGCGGCGAGGTTGGGCGGTGCCAGGGTCGGGATTGGCCCGTGCAACAATTCCGGCACGGGGAAACCGAGGTTGTGGATCCGTTCGGGGTCCAGTCCCGCCGCGTGCATGACGGCGGCGGAGTCGGCATTGGGCACGTACCAGCCGGCGCAGCGTGGCAGCCACCAGAGGGAGTTGATGCTGATGGAGTCGGTGACGATATTGAAGTGCGGGACGCGCAGCCCGCCGGTGGCGGCGAGATTATCCAGCATGAAACCGTACACCGGATAGGTGCTGCAGATGGCCGCCGGAGCCAATTCGCGGACGAGCTGCGCAAGCACGGCCTGTTCGCGTCGCAACAGCCAGAGATGGCGGGGCAGGGGCCGTGCGCGATCGATCCAACCAAAGAAAGCGCTCCAGATCCGCGGCGCATGGTTGATGGCGGCGAGATAGGCGCGGCGGGTGAGGGCGTTGAGGCGGGGCGAACCGAGGGCGAAGAGATCGGCGAGTCGGGCGGTGCCGGCACCGGCTTGGGCATCGAGGGCGGCGGAGAGATTGCGGGCGGCCGCATTGTGACCTTCGCCATATCCGGCGGTGAGGATGAGGATGCGCGTCCCCGGGGTGGTTTTCATGCGGGGTGCGCCATTGGCAGGGGTACCGGTTCAAGCGGACCGGCGACACCCGCGGCGGCGAGCAAATCGGCTTCAAAGCGACCGATGACGTTTTCCCAGGATTGGGCTGCGACGGCTTCCCGGGCGGACTGGCGCAGCCGGAGCCGGAGGGCCTCATCCGTGGCGAGCCTGACGGCGGCGGCGATGAGCGCCTCCGGCTGATCGCAGGGTACGCTGAGTCCGTTTTCACCGTCGCGGATGAACTGGCGGGCGGCGGCATAGTTGAAGCCGGCCACGGCGAGACCGCTGGCCATCGCCTCGGTGAGGACATTGCCAAAGGTCTCGGTCAGGCTCGCATGGATGTAGATGTCGGCGGAGGCGTAGTAGCGGCCGATTTCCTTGCGGGAAAAAAATCCGGCAAAAACACATTCGGGGTGCTCGCGGCACAATTGCGCCTTCAATGGACCCTCGCCGGCGATGACAAACCGGCACCGGGGGTTGGCCGCATGCATCGCTTCGAAGGCGCGGAAGACCAGGGCGTAGTTTTTCTCCGGGGCCATGCGGCCGACGTGCAACACGACGGGGGTGCTGTCGTCCGCACCCCAGGTGGAGCGGAGTTCGCGGCTGCGCCGGGCGGGATTGAATTGCGCAACATCCACGCCGCGGGAAAGCACGGCGAGATTACGGAAGCCCAGCTCCGCCAATTCATCGCAAAGCTCCCGGGTCGGCGCAAAGGTCTGCCGGGTGCGGTTGTGCACATGGCGGAGCCACGCGAGCACGGAGCGGCGCAGCGGCGCGAAGCCGTAGTTGCCGGTGTAAGTGTGAAAGTTGGTGTGAAAACTCGATGTGACCGGCACACCCAGCCGCTGCGCGGCCGTGATCGCGGAGGCGCCCAGCGGTCCCTCGGTGACCACGTGGACGAGGTCGGGGCGCGCTCGCTGCCATTCACGCATGAGCCGTCCGCGGGCCGGCAGGCCGAGTCGCAGCAATGGATAACCCGGGATGGGCAGGCCGGGCATGGCGACCTCGGTGAAATCAGCGTTTGGCCCCGCCGGCGCCGGCAAGTCATGGCGATGCGGCCGGTACACGGTCACTTTGTGGCCCCGCCGGCCCAGTTCGCGGGCGATGAGGCCAAAGGTCATGGCCACGCCATTGACCTCGGGCGGAAAGGTTTCGGTGACGATGGCGAGATTCACAGGGATGGGAGTGTGCTCACGCCGTCATTAGGCCAGCCCCGTGTGTCGTAACGGTGACTTCCCGGTTACAATCAGGGAAATTTGCCCTCGCCGCCGATCCGCGTTGTAACGCAATACGTTACATGTGGCCTGCTGGAGATCGGTGAAAGTAAGCAGGTCTTTGACCTGCCCCGGGCGCGCTGGACCGCGGGTAAACGTCAAAGGATCAGGTCGGAGACATGCCCTACAGGTCCTGCGTCTCGGCGGCTTTGTCACGTATTACGTGACAAAGCGGATCGGCACCGGGTGGCAGGCCCTCGTCGTTTTCCGCCGGGGTGCGATGGGTGTTCGGACGTTGCGGGAACTCTGCAGATATCAGTCGGAGGTGGCGGCCAGCAGGGTCTCGACTTCCTTGCGGGTGGGGGCGCCGCTTCGGCCGCCGAAACGGGTGCACTTGAGGGCGGCGGCGGTGCAGGCGAAGCGGCCGGCGGATGCCAGGTCCTGACCTTCGGCCAGAGCCAGGGTGTACGCACCGTGAAAGACATCACCGGCCGAGAGTGTGTCCACGACCTCGACCTTGGGGGCGGGTACAGCCCGGATCGTTCCATTTTCCAACCAGCGGAAGCCTGCAGCCCCCAAGGTGACACCCACCAATCCCGGGAGGCGGCGGCCGGCGGCCCCAAGGGCGGCATCTACGTCGGATTGTTCTGCAAAGACGTGCAGCGCCGGTTCGGAAAAGACGACATGGCTGGCGAGCGGGGCCAATTGTTCCAGCACTCCGGCGGGGGCAATGTCGGCATCCAGCACCGCGATGCGGCCGGCGGTTTGCGCAGCGATGAGCACGCGGGCGGCACCGGCCGGCCAGCGGGTGTCCGCCAGTAGGGCGTTGAAACGACCGACTTCGTCCACGGGCAGCCAACCCGGATCCGGATCGAGGTCCGGATCGTAATAGGGCACGACCATACGGCCGCCGGCATCATCCACGAGGATCGTGCAAAGGGTCGAGCGGCCGCCGGGTACGCGACGCACCCGGGCGAGGTCCAGGCCGGCGTTCGCCAAGTCCTCCAGCGTGCGGCGGCCAGTCTCGTCATCGCCGATCCGCGCCCAGTATTCCACCTGTCCGCCCAAACGGACAATCGCGGCACCCCCGCTGGCGGCCATGCCACCGGCAAGTTGGACGCAGGCGGTGGGCAGCACCTTGGTGGGAGTCGATGGGATGGCCGGCACCTTGAAAATGGTGTCGAAGGTCGCGGCGCCGATGCAAAGGATGCGGGGTGGGGACATGGGCAGGGCCAAACGGGCTGAAGGTTGATTTACACTACATGCGGGCGCTCCGCCGGTTGCGACAATGGTTTTCGGGGGATTCCGCCGGCTGCTAAAATGCATAAAATTAACTATTGCACCGCGCGGCATGGTTTCTACGGTGGCCTCTTTTACGCGGATGCAGTCACACGGCCCAAAGCGCGTCTATACTCCCCAATCCCTTGAATTCTGGTTCGGGAAACTCGAAAGCGACTGGGCTGGCGCGTTTAGTGAGACCCAGCTTGAGAGCGGCCGGCAACTCTATCGCAATGGCGAGGTGCGCGAACTCGAGTTGACGGCCCAGGATGCGATCATCCACCGCCGGGTGGACAAGCGCGACGAGTACGCGGTCATCGAGTGGAGCGGGGAGGGATTGAGCGTACGCTCCTCCACGACCGACCGTGAAATCGCCCATGCCCTGGCCGTGGCCGGGTTGCATGAAATTGAGGAATTGGTGGCGGATGAAATCTCGCCGCTGCCGGGTGAGCCGCCCCGGACCCCGGTGGTGCCGGCCAATCTTAAAGGCAACAGCCAGAACATCTACCGTAATGGCAATGGGGTTGGAATGGGCGCAGCAAAAGCCGCTGGTGCGCCACCTGCGGGTGCGGCCAAACCGACGCCCAAACCCCCGGTCGCAAACACCACGGTCCGCTCCTTGGGGCTGCTATTCAAAACCAAGACTGCGGGGCTCACCTTCCAAGCCTTCTGGATCGAGGCCGACGGCAAAACGCGCCATCCCGCGCTCGGCGCGGCCGCGCATGCCGATGGCAACGGGCATGTCACATCCGGCGAACGCACCAAGCTTATCGGTCTGGCGGCCTACGCCCGGAAAGCCCACTTCCAATACAACCAGAACACGGGCATCTATGTGCTCGAATCGCTGGTCGAGATCCCGAATTTCCTGAAAGTCACCCTGCCGGCCTGGCGGCGCCTGTTCGTGATCGAACTCGACGAGCGCTCGGCGAACCTGCTCAAGGGCACGCGGACCGTCGAACTGGAGGCCGTGGCGGAACGCGTGGTCAAATCAGGCGGCGGAGCCGCGGACGGCACAGGGCTGAACCTCCGGTGGATCTTCCGTTCCGGCGAGCGGCTGCTGACCGATGCGGAGGTCAATGCGCTCCTCAAGCGGGGTGGCGGACCGGTCATTCTCCCGAATCTCGGCATCGTGGCCCTCGCGCCCGAGCGTTGGGAATCGTTCCACGCCTGGGAACGCAACGTCGCCGACACGCATGGTGACGGCACGCTTTCGCCCTACCTGATTTTCTCCCTCT
>JBIJDP010000236.1:0-4923 GCA_044344065.1 Opitutaceae bacterium | reverse complement strand
TTGTAATAGGCCTTGTGAAAGGCATCCGTTATCCAGGCCTCGGGCACGCGTTCGCCGGCGGCCCGCCGCAGCTCAATGCGCCGCTGGGTCACCATGCGCTCCTCGTACAGAGACCGCAGGCGGTCGTTGCGGCCGATGCTGAGCTTGATCTCGGCGTTGATGCGGTCCGCCATCTGCTTCGCCGCCTGCGCGGGCGTGAGGCGGCTGGCGATCATGGCCTCGTAGGTCTCGAGTTCGATGCGGAAGGTCTGCGAAAACAGCACGAACGGGCTCCGGCTGTAGAGGATGCCGGTCTCGCGGCCCGACCGGGCGAAGGCGCCGTGTACGCCCCACTCGTTTTCGCGGCCCTTGGGATGGAGGAACTCCTCCGTCTCCGCATACCGCGGCACCGGCGGCAGCGAGTCGGCGATCCGCACAATCAGCCGGTTGAACGGTTCGCTGGTCAGAAACTGCAGGAAGCGCACCGCATGCTCGCGTTGCTTGGAGCCGGCGTAGACCGCGACCGAGCCGCCGCCCATCTCGGTGTTGGGAAACCCGTCCTGCGGCGGTTCCACGGCCGCCAGGTCGAAGACACCGCGCGGCCGGATCATGATGAAACCCCAGTGCCCGGTGTAGATCATGCCGAAGCGCCCCGACGCGAAATGCGAGAACATGCTGCCGTAACCGGTGATGTCCGCCGCCATCGCCGCATCCTCCTCTTTGGTCGGAAAGAGCCGGTCCTCCTTCACCCAGCGGCGCACGCGCGCGAGCATGGCGGCGTGGCGCGGATCATCGAGGGTGCAGAACGTGCTCGTCTCGTTGAAGATCGAGACCCCCAGGCCGCGGCGGAGCACGTCGCGCGAGACGCCATTGGCGAAATAAACCCGCTGCCGCGCGCCCGGCGGGTTGGCCGCCGCCACGAACTTGCGGCCCATGGCCTCGAACTCGTCCGAATTCCAGCGCCACGGCGGCATCGGCTGGCCGAGCTTGGCGAAGGTCCCGCGGTTGACCCAGTAGAGCGTCCCGCCCGCATTGCGCGGAAAACTGTATTGCCGGCCCTGCGTCACGAGGTCGTCGTGCAGCGCCGGATAGGTGGCGTCCGGGGAGAAGCCCAGCCGCTTCGCCTCCTCCGTCACGTCGGCAATCATGCCGGTGGCGGGACACATGTCCTGCTCGTACAGGTAGAGATCCAGGAGGTCGGCGCCCACGCCGGACACGCCCTGCACGAGCTTTTTGGTCGGGTCCTGGTTGGTATTGTCGATGCGCAGCTCCACCGGCGGGAGCTTCTCGTCCTTGAGCCACTGGTGGAAGGCGTCGACGATGACCCGTTTGTTCTCATCGTTTGCGGTAATCCAGTAGATGATCGGGATCTCGCTCTGCGATCCGGGGAGGGTCCAGTACAGCGCCGCGCTGAGGCCCGCGAGCACGACGACGCAGCCGGCGAGGAAAAGCTTCATGCGCGTCTCTCCTCCTTTCGGCCGGGCCCGGAATGCCGTCGAAGGTAAATTGGGAAAATTGGGGAAAACAGGAAAGCCATGCGCAAGGCGGCAACGGATGGACGCCTTGACGATGCAGCCAAACGGCGGCGCTACCACCAAAAATTCGGGCGGCGCTTTCGTTTTATTTCCACGGCCATGAAAATTCTTCCCTTTTCTCTCCCCGGTTTTCCCGGTGTGCTGGGCACCGACACCATGCAACTCACCAAACACTGGGCCGCGGCCCTCGACGACTACGCCATCGACCTCGCCTGGTCGCCCGACGGCGCGCTGCTTGCCGCCGCATCGGCCGCGGGCCCGGTCAGCCTGTTCGCCGCGGCCGACGGCACCTTGCGCCATGCCCTGCCCGGACACGACGACGGGACGAACTGCGTCGCCTGGCGACGCAGTTCGCAGATCGGAGATGGGAGATCGCAGATCGCAGGCAGCATCTCGACCCCGAACTCCGATCTCCCAGCTCCCATCTCCGATTTGATCGCATCCGGCGGACAAGACGGATGCGTCAAATTCTGGGACGCCGCCGCCGGCCAGCACACCGCGTCGGCCAGTCTCGGCCGCGCGTGGGTCGAGCACCTCGCGTGGGCCGGCCCCCGGCTGTTTGCCGCGGCCGGCCGCAAGCTTGTGGTGCTGCGCGCCGACGGCGGACTCGTGCACACGTTCAAGGATGCACCCAAATCCATCTCCGCCCTTGCCCGGCAACCCGCCGGCGGCTGCGTGGCCGTCTCCTACTTCGGCGGCGTCTGCCTGTGGGATGCCGACGATTTTGTCGTGCAGAAGGAATTCCCCTACAACAACGGTATCCAGGCGCTCGTCTGGTCGCCCGACAGCAAATGGCTCGTGTCCGGCAACCAGGATCCCTCCGTGCACCTGTGGATTCCCGAGACCGACATCGAACTCCAGATGAGCGGCTACGAGGGCAAGGTGAAGCACATGGCCTTTGACCAGACCTCGCGCTGGCTCGCCACGAGCGGCGGCCGCGACGCGTGCATCTGGGATTGTGCCGGCGACGGCCCCGAGGGCCGGGAGCCCGCGATGCTGCCGCACGACGCCCCCGTGTGCGCCGTGGCCTTTCAAAATTCCCACGGCCTGCTCGCCACCGCCTCGCAGGATGGCGTGGTCATGCTCTGGAGCCCCGAGCGCAAGCAGCCGCTCCGCGCCACCGTGAAAATGCCCGTCGCCGCGACCAAGCTCGCCTGGTCGCCCGACGACCGCCATCTCGCCATCGGTTCGGAGAAAGGCACCGTGTACGTGTTAAAGAGCGAGGGCTGAGTCCACTGTAGGAGCGGCTTTATGCTGCGATTGAAGCGCCCCATCGCGGCATAAAGCCGCTCCTACAATTGGCGACCGATCAGATCGGGATCGGATTTTTAACCAGCTGCGTGCCCATCCACTCGCTCACGCTCGTAGCCACCGAACCGGGGCGGAAGTAGGGCAGGTCTGTGACCTGCCCATTTTACGCTTAACCGCATAGGTCGCGTCAAAAGGCGGGTCACAGACCCGCCCTACTTCAACCCCACCCTGGGAGCGCGGGCGGCCCGCCCGCATTCCGCCGTCATCCACTCCTTCGGCGTTCGGCGATCAAGAATCCGCCAGACACCCCGCCAGCGCCGCCTGCAGCACCGCCGCATCCAACCCGGTGCCGATGAAAACCAGCTCCTGCCGCCTGTCCCCATGAGGCTCGGCCCAGCGGGCCCGGGCGGATTCGGGAATCTCCGCCTCGGTGATGACCCCGCGCTCGCGCAATTCCGCCGCCCAGGTTCCGACAAAGTCCTTTTTCACCTGGCCGCCCGCGATCGACAGGAAGCCGATGTCGGCCGGCTGCTGCCGCAGCCAGAAAAAGCCCTTCGCCCGCAGCAGGCCCGGCGGCAGTCCGCCCATGAGGAACGCGTGGAATTTTTCCGCGTCCAGCGGCCGCCGGTCCTGGAAGACCACGCTGGTGATGCCGTAATCGTGCTCATGCATGGGCGGCGGCCTGAGGTAGGGCGCGCCCGGCGGGCGCGCCGGGGACGACGCTCCGCCCAGGCTGTCCAGCACCCGGATCCAGCGCGCGGCCCGCAGGGTCGCATCCGGGTCGAAACGCACCCGGTCCAGCAGCACCTCGGCGGCGAGCTGGCCCTGCTCGGCGTGCAGCACTTCCGCCCGCGGGTTCAGGCCGCGGAGAATCCGCTCCACCCCGGCGAGCTCGTCCGCCGTGACAAGGTCGCACTTGTTCAACACCAGCACGTCGGCGCACTCCGCCTGCTCCACGAGCAGCTCATAGACGGGCTTCTGCGTCGCCGGCGGCGCGATGACCGTCGCCGCGGTCGCCTTGCGGTGGGTCTCCAGGAAATGCCGCGCATCAATCACCGTGACCAGCGCCGAGAGCCGGGCAAAATCGGACAGGCTGCGCCCGAAGGCGTTGCGCCGCGTGAACAGCCGCGCGATGGCCCGGGGCTCCGCCACCCCGGTCGTCTCGATGAGAATGTGATCATAGGTCTCGCCCGCGGCCGCCCCGGGGGGCGGGTTGGCGCACAGTTCCGCCACGGTTTCCGCCAGTTCGTCCCGCACCGAGCAGCACACGCAGCCGTTCCCCAGCTCGACCACGCGCTGGGCTCCGGCCTGCGCCACGAGCTGCGCATCAATGTTGATCGAGGCCACGTCGTTGACCACCGCCGCCCAGCGCCGGCCGGCGGTCGGCCCTGAGCCGGTCGAACCGGCCTGCATCAGCAGCTGGCGCAGCAGCGTGGTCTTGCCCGCGCCGAGGAAACCGCACAGCACGGTCACGGGTACGCGGGATTTCTCGGCAGCGGGAGCATTCATGTCCGGCTTAATGCAAGGCGACAACCGTCCCGCCCTGCAAACAAACCTTGCCGAAAGTACGGGCCGGCCGGCATTGATATCCCGCGCCCATGTCCGCCCCGCCCAGTCAATCGACGGCCCCCAGCCTCCTGGTCGCCGTCACCGGCCAGCCCGGCGCCGGCAAGACCCGGCTGCTCGCCGAACTCGCGGCGTGGCATGGTACGCGCCACGGACGCACCGAGGGCTTCATCGCCGTGGCCGGCACGCGCGCGCAGCCGGACCAGGGTGCCGGCGATTACCGGTTGCAACTGCTTGCCACGGGCGAGGAGCTGCCCTGGCTGGTGCGCGACGAGTCGATTTCCCCGCCCTATCGCTTCAACGCCGCCACCTGGTCCCGGCTCGAGCACTGGGCCCATGCATTGCCGGTGACGTGTCCGCTGGTGGTGCTGGACGAGTTCAGCAAGTTCGAGGCGCGCGGCGAAGGCCTCGTGCCCCTGTGGCCCGCTCTCCGTGCCGCGCGGCCGCTCATCATGGTCCTCGCGGTCCGCACCGACTGCGCCGAGGCCATCGAGGAGAAAATCGGCCAGCGCTTCGACCTGCGCATCCCGGCCGACGCCCCCGATGCCCTTGCCCGCCTGCAACTCGCCTGCGCCGATTTCGGCGAATGGAC
>JBIJDP010000235.1:0-4925 GCA_044344065.1 Opitutaceae bacterium | reverse complement strand
CTTGGGCGCGTCAGCGGATGGCCTGGCGGGATCGTTCAGGCTGACGCCCAGCTCCTTGAATTTGGCAAGTATGGCTTCCTTGGACCAATAGCCCTCGTGGCGGAAGAGCTCCCGGCCCGCCGCATCGTAGAAAATCTGCGTCGGTATCAGGCGGATGCCATATTCCTTACCGGCGCCCCGATTTTCCCACACATCAATGAACACGACGTCCAGCCGGCCGGCGTATTCGGTGGTGAGCGCCTCCAGCACGGGCACCATCTGCTTGCAGGGAATGCATTTCTTGGCGCCCAGGTCCAACAAGCGGGGCAATGATTTGACCGCCTCGGCATGCGCACTGACGCCCAGGAAGAGGCACAGGAGGGAGAGGGACAGGTATTTCATGAGGGTTTTTGCCCTGCCAGTAGAGTCTCGACGCATTGCGCCACGGCTTGGGCCGCGATGACGGACACAGGGGTGCTGCCCTTCTTGAAACCGAGGTCGGTCACACGGACTGATTTCACCTGGGTGAATCCGGCAAGCTGGAGGGTCTTGGTAGCGCAGTCATGCGGACAGCCATCAATCGCGATCAGGACCGGCGCTGCCGCGGCGCTGGCCATCAGGCCACTGACTCGACCGCCGATGCCGGCGAGGCACGACATCCAGGCCTTGTCCTCGGCATCGAGCCGGCGGGCGGCATGGTCGGCAATCTCGCCCACGTCCGCCGAACCGGAACAGGGATAAACCAGAGCGGGTGGACCGGAGTTTTCCTGGCAACTGCAGGCACATTTGGGCTGGGTGGCATTCATGGTGGTTTGGGGTCAGGCTAGCAGTTTCTTGGTATCCTCGAGCGAGGGCACCCGGCCGGCGACCTTGACCTGCCCGTCCACGACGAGCGCCGGGGTGAACATGACGCCAAAGGACGCGATGTCATTCAGGTCGGTGACTTTTTCCAACGTATAGGGCAGACCGAGCGACCAGGCGGCCTCGTCGGCCACCGCCGCGAGCTTCTGACATTTGGCACAGCCTGTGCCGAGGATTTGGATCTTTTTCATGAGTGCATGGGTTGGTTGCAGAATTGAATTACACCAGGGCGCCATAGGCCCAGCCGACCAGGGTGGAGAGAATCACCACCAACCCCACGTAGGCGGCGGTCTTTTTCGGGCCGATGACCGAGTTGATCACGATCATGCTCGGCAGGCTGAGCGCCGGACCCGCCAGCAGCAGCGCCAGCGCCGGACCCTGGCCCATGCCGCTGCCGATCAGCCCTTGCAGGATCGGCACCTCGGTGAGCGTCGCAAAATACATCAGGGCCCCGGCCACGGCGGAGAACGCGTTCGCCGCCAGTGAATTTCCGCCGACCGCGGCGGCGATCCAGGCATTCGGCACCAGGCCCTCATGGCCCGGACGCCCAAGCAGCAGGCCAGCAACCAGGACGCCGCCGATGAGCAGGGGGAAGATTTGCTTCGCGTTGGCCCACGACTGCTCGAACCACTCGCCCGCTTCGCCGTCCTGCCCGGCCGTGCACCAAGCCAGGCCCAGGACGCCCAGCAGCACGGCCAGCGTCGGGTGCGTTGGTTGGAAGAGCGCGGCCAGCGCCACCGCCCCGGCCGTGAGGCTCAGTCGCCGCAGCGAAAGCCCGAACCAGCGCCACAACACCACGCCAAACCAAAGGGCAAACGCAGCGGTGATCCACCATTTGACGGCATGCACGGCCGCAAAGAATCCCGCGGCCTCATCCGGGCGCCCCCAATTGGCAAAGACCAGGATTGCGACCATCTGGGCGAAAAACACCGCGGTCTGCCAGAGGGGACGGGAGACTGGAGGCGGGGGCAATTCCGCCAGCTTCGCCGCCTTGGCGCGTTCCTCGTGCCGGAAGAGAAGATGCATCGCCACGCCGATCACGACGCTGAACGAAACCGCTCCGACCGCCCGGGCCACGCCCAGTTGCAGTCCAAGCACCTTGGCCGTCATCACGACCGCGAGCACGTTGATCGCCGGTCCCGAGTAAAGGAAGGCCGTGGCCGGGCCGAGACCCGCCCCCATGCGGTAAATGCCGGAAAACAGCGGGAGGACCGTGCAGGAGCACACGGCGAGAATGCTCCCCGACACCGAGGCCACGCCGTAGCTGGCCACCTTCGGCGCATTCGGGCCAAAGTAACGCATGACGGATTGCTGCGACACGAAGGCGCCGATGGCGCCCGCGATCCAGAACGCCGGCAGGAGGCAAAGGATCACGTGTTCCCGGGCATACCACTTGGTCAGGGCGAGCGCCTCGGTGAGCGCCCCGTCGAACCGCGGCCAGCCAAGCGGCAGGTAATAGCACCCCGCGAACCCGGCCGCCATGACGGCAAAGATCTGCCATTCCTTCCGGGAGTTCATGCGCGCAAGGGGTTCAGCGGCAGCAGCGCCGCATTTCGACGGCCTCCCCCTGGCGGGCCGCATCGAGGCATTCCATGAAGGTTGTCACACACGGCAGCGCCACCCGGTAGAATACCTGCAGCCCCCGCTTCTCATCAGCCAGCACCCCGGCCGCCTTCAGGACGGACAGATGCCGGGAAACGGTGGACCAGCTGGATCCGACCGACTCCACCAATTCGCAGACGCAACGTTCCCCGTCCCTCAGCTCCCCGAGAATGCGAAGCCGGTCCGGGTGGCCCAAGGCCTTGAAAACTTCGGCGCGGCTTTCGAGCTGTTTCAGGTTGGCGCGGGCTTTCATGGGCCCAACTATTTCGCATTTATGCGAAATAGGCCAGAACAACGGCTGGTCCGGATCGGAGAAGAAGCCCGTATGCTGGGACTGTCACCCTGCGCTAATGGCGAAGGCCGGGCGGGCGAAGGGACAGGCGCCCGGGCCAGCCTTCAGCCGCAACGATGCAGTCGGCGAGTAGGCAGGGAGCTTGCTCCCGCTCTGAAAGCACCGGCAAGCCGGCGGCCGGCCGGCAGCGCTTTTCGGTTTCGCCACCCCCGAGGCAGACCAGCGTCGAAAGAATCGTTCCGGTTCAACACTTGCAGGACCGGCGGCTTTCCCAGCCGATCACCTTGCCCATCCGGTCGAATTCAAACCGGCAGCAGTCCTGCAATTTCTTCTTCAACATCGCCCGGCCCCGCCGCACGCGCGCCTTCACGGCCGACAGCGACAGGTTGAGCCTCAGGGCGATCTTGGCGAGCGGCAGGCCCTCCAACTCCGCCAGTCGCACGGGCTCGCGGTAGGTATCCGGCATCTCCGTCAGAAAACGCCGCATGGTGCGCAGCACGGCAGCGCGCAATTCGACCGTGTCATCGGCCGGTTCCTCCGCCAGCGACGGCGGGAGTTCCGCCGTGGGCCGGCGGCGCCGGTAGTAATCGATCAGGGTGTTGCGGGCGATGCGGTAGAGCCAGGCCTCGAGGCGTTGCGCCTCGGGCAGGGTCGCCCGCGAACGGAAGACCTTCAGCAGGGTCTCCTGCGTCAGATCGTCCGCCGTCGCCTCGTCCGGCACGCGTCGCCGGATGAAGGCGCGGAGCCGGCCGGCGAACTCCGTCACCGTCGCATCAAAATCCACCCCGGTTGTCGCTGCCTGGACCATGGCTCAACCCTTATGGGCGGTGATGAGGGCGCTGACGACATAATCCCCGGCGCCCGGATCGTCGGTCCACTCCCGGATGAGCGCTCGTGACGGCTCCTTGAGGACAATATCAATCCGCGTGAAACCGGCCTCTGCCAGCATGGCGCGCAGTTCCGACACCAGGGTGGCGCCGCCGACACAGGCGCCAATCGCCTCGAGCTTGGACTTCATTTCCGCCGGCAGCGGCTGCGTCGCCACGATATCCGCAATGGCCAGGCGCCCGCCGGGCTTCAGCACACGGAATGCCTCATGCAGGACGCGCGGCTTTTCAGGCGAGAGGTTGATGACGCAATTGGAGAGGATGAGGTCCACGCTCGCATCCTCGACCGGCAGCGCCTCGATTTCTCCCCGGCGAAACTCAACGTTGGCATACCCGCCTTTCCGCGCATTGGCCCGGGCCTTCGTGATCATGGTCGGCGTCATGTCGACGCCGATCACGCGGCCGGTGCCAGCGAGCTGGCGGGCCGCGAGAAAACAGTCGAAGCCCGCGCCGCTGCCGAGGTCGAGGACGGTTTCGCCGGAGCGGATCGAGGCGATGGCAACGGGGTTGCCGCAGCCAAGGCCGAGATCGGAGCCGGCCGGAACGGAGTCCAGGTCGGCAGCCGTGTAGCCCAGCTTCTCGCCGTAACTGGCGGGCGGGATCTCGGTTTCAGTGCCGCCGCAGCAACCGGTCGTGCTGCAGCCGCAGCCGGTGCCGGCCTGCGTGGCGATGGCGCCGTAGCGTTCGCGAACATAGGAGCGGACTTCTTCGTGGCTGGGTGAGGAGGAGGTCTTCATGGATGAATTGGTTTCATCCCGGGCTGACGTAACACGCCGCCGTCGGACGCAGGAAATCTTCGTCGCGACCAGGTAAGTCATCAAACGCGGGCCTTTGGCCGTGCAATGCAATCGGTGAGATTTCGCCGGAGGCGGGAGCGAGCTTGGAGGTGGGTGTGCATATGAAGCTTCGGTAGGTCAGCGAGCTTGCTCGCGCCCAACCCGCGCCCGCCAGAGGGCTGCCTACCGCGGCCGCCGCGGGCTTGCTTGGATTTTGCAAAAACGCCCTTGCTCGCACTCACACGCCTGGATCGAGGCATATAATGCCGTATTTTAAGATCGAAATGCCGGAGCCGCGTTCCCCAAGGCTTCCCTACTTTCCGTCTCCAACCTTTGCAAATGTCTGAAATTAGGTTCCTTAGATTGATTCGATTGATTCCTCACCATCATGTCCCTGCCAGCTGACGCTGACATCGAGTTATTTTTCAACGGATCGCTAATCGTCCTGAAGCCCAGGAACGAGAAAGCCATCCAGTGGATCCTGGCCAACCTGAAGCCCACGGGCTGGCAGTTTGGCCCGGCGGGTAC
>JBIJDP010000234.1:0-4926 GCA_044344065.1 Opitutaceae bacterium | reverse complement strand
AGGGGCGCACAGGAAGCGCGCCCCTACAGGTGGCTGGGAGCAAAGGAAAGGCCGGCATCAAGCCTTGGGCTTGAGCCACCCCTTTTGGATCATGAGTTCGGCATTCTGCAGCGCGTTGAGCGCGGCGCCCTTCCAGAGATTGTCGCCGGACACCCAGAAGGAGAGGCCGTTGTCGAAGGCGGTGTCGATGCGCAGCCGGCCGACGCCGCACTTCACCTTCTCGGCAAAGTCCAGCGGGGTCGGATAACGCTTGGCCGCAGGATCATCCACCAGTTCCGCTCCCGGGAAGGCCGCCACGGCGGCCCGGGCCTCGGCTAGGTTGACCGGACGCTCGAACTCGGCGCAGACCGAGATGGAATGCGCCCGCACGACCGGCACGCGCACGGTGGTGGCGGAAACCTTCAGGTTGGGCAGGCCCATGATCTTGCGCGATTCCTGCGCCATCTTGGACTCCTCGCCGGTGTAGCCGTCCGCGCCGAACGAATCGATATGCGGGATGCAGTTGAAAGCGATCTGGTAGGGATAGACCTTGTGCACGATCGGCTTGCCTCCGACATGCGCCTGGATCTGGTCGGCGAGTTCGCGCACCGCCTCGGCACCCGTGCCGGAAACCGACTGGTAGGTGGAGACGATCACGCGCTTCAGGCCGAACTTCTGGTGCAGCGGCCACAGGCCCATCAGCATGACCGCAGTCGAGCAGTTGGGATTGGCGATGATGCCCTTGTGGGTGCGCAGTTGCTCCGGGTTGATTTCCGGGATCACCAGCGGCACATCCTTCTCCATGCGCAGGGCCGAGCTCTTGTCGATGACCACGCAGCCGGCCTTGACCGCGTCCGGGGCGAGTGCCCGCGTCACGGAGCCGCCCGCGGCGAAGAAAGCGATATCCACGTCGGCAAACACGCCCGGCTTGGCTTCCTCGACCGTGAATTTTTTCCCGGCCTTTTCAATAACCTTGCCCGCCGACCGCGCCGAGGCGAATAGCCGCAGCTTGGTCATGGGGAAATTTCGTTCCAGCAAGAGCCGGAGGAGCTCTTGACCGACGGCACCAGTTGCGCCGACGATGCCCACTGTGAATGAGTTATTTGCCATGGATAATCCTGTCGAGTTGGTGACTAGAACTTGTGCCCGGCTGGGTATCAAGCCCGCAGACCGCAATCTGATTGTCCGAATCAGTTCGCAGACCATGCAATTCGTTAGGGGCGGTACACTTGTAAAAACCTACGTCATATCCACTTCGCGACGTCCGCCGTCGAATATCAAGGACTCGCTCGGCACGCCCCGCGGCCTCCACGAGATCGCCGAGCGCCTCGGCGCCGGCCAGCCGCCGGGCATGGTGTTCAAGGCCCGCGTGCCGACCGGACGGCATTTCTCCGAACTCCCCGCCGCCGAAACCGAACCCAATCTCATCACCAGCCGCATCCTCTGGCTCCGCGGTTTGGAGCCTGGGGTGAATCTGGGCGGCAACGTGGACACCTATTCGCGGTACATCTACATCCACGGCACCAACCACGAGGACAAACTCGGCACCCCCCTGAGCGCCGGCTGTGTGCTCATGCGCAATCTCGAGATTATCGATCTGTACGAGGAAGTGCGAACGGGCGATCGTGTCCTGATTGTCGATTAGCGACCGTCAGCGGGCGCGATTCATTGCTCACGCGGAGCGCGCGGAGTTTGTAACCATTGATCTGCACTTATGAACACTGATCAGATCGGATTCCCGTTCCATTCAGTGGAAATAAGTGTGCATCAGTGGTGATTCCCTCTCCGCGTTCTTCGCGCCTCCGCGTGAGCCCATCCAGCTAGCGATTTTTGCCGAACAGCAGCCGCAGCGAGTTCAAGCACACCACCACCGTGCTGCCTTCGTGCGCGGCCACGCCGATGGCGAGTGGGACCGAGCCCAGGGCCGTGGCGATCACCATCACGACCACCACCCCCAGCGAGATGGAAAGATTCTGGCGGATGATGGCCCGCGCCCGGCGGCTCAGGCGCTCCGCCGCGAGGAAGTTCTCGATGCGGTCATGCATCAAGATGACCTCGGCTTGCTCCAATGCCGCATCGCTGCCGCGGGCACCCATGGCGACGCTGACATCCGCCGCGGCCAGGCAGGGCGCATCGTTCACGCCGTCACCCACCATTGCCACACGCGCGCCCGGCGTCGCTTTGCGGAGTTCCTGGATGGCCTCGACCTTTTGTTCGGGCGTAAGGTGCGCGCGGACTTCATCCAGGCCCAACTCCCGCGCCACGGATTCCGCCGCCTGCCGGCGGTCACCGGTGAGCATCACGGTGCGGATGCCCATCTTCTTCAAGGCGGCCAGCACGGCCTTCGATTCTTCCCGGATCTGGTCGCGCAACAGCACGCGGCCCAGCACCTCGCGGCCCAGCACCCAGACCTCGGACAACTCGGCCGGCGCCGGCGGCAGTTTCTCCGCCCATTGCGCCAGCGGTCCGGCCTCCAGCAGTTCGCGGCGGCCCAGCAGCGCCTGGGCGCCGTCCAGCCGGCCGCTCACGCCCTGCCCCACGATGTTCTTGAATTCGCCCAGCTCCACCAGTTTCACGCCGCGCGCCTTGGCATCGCGGACAATCGCCCGCGCCAGCGGATGCTCGGACTTCGCCTCCAGCGCATAGGCCAGCTCCATGACCGCGGTCTCCCGGCCGGGCGGAAAACTCTCGTAACCCACCACGCTGAGTTCGCCGGTGGTGAGCGTGCCGGTCTTGTCGAGGGCGACCACGGTGATCTCGGCCAGGCGTTCGATGGCGCCACCGCCGCGAAACAGCACGCCGTGGCGTGCGCCCCAGGCAATCGCCGCCAGAATGGCCGAGGGAATCGAAAGCACCAGCGCACAGGGACTCGCCACCACCATGAGGGTCATCGCCCGGTAAAAGGCCGAACGGGCCTCCGGCGTGTTGGTGAAGGCGGGCAGGTCAAAGACCAGCCACCAGAGCAGAAACATCAGGAACGACCCCACAATGACCGCATAGGTGTAATGCGGGCCGAACTTGTCCGTGAACCGCTCGCTGGGCGCGCGCAGTTTCTGGGCATGCTGGATCAGCCGGATGATCTTCTGCAGCGTGCTCTCCGCCGGCAGGCGCATCACCCTGAAATCAACCGCACCCCACAGGTTGAGCGTGCCGCTGAAGACCGGATCGCCCGCGTTTTTCTCCACCGGCGCCGCCTCGCCGGTCAGCGTGGATTCGTCGCTGGCACTGCGACCCTGCACGATATCGCCGTCCGCCGGATAGGCGCCGCCGGGCCGCACGCGCACGGTCTGGCCCACGCGTAACGCGGACACGTCCACCTCGAGTTCCGTGCCGTCATCCTGCAGCAGGGTGGCGCGCTTGGGCGAGGATTTCAGCAGGGCGCTGACCTCGCGGTGGGTGCGGTCGAGGGCAAAGGCCTCCATCGCCCCCGAGGCGGAAAACAGGAACAGCAGCAGCACGCCCTCGCCCCAGGCCCCGATCGCCATCGCCCCGGCGGCCACGGCGAGCATCAGGAAATGGATGTCGAGTTTCAGCGTGCGGAGATTCGGCCAGGCGTCCTTCGCCGCATCCCAGCCGCCGGCGATGATGCCCATGAGAAACAGCCCGTGGCTGATCCAATGCCGCTCGGGTGCGACTCTTTCCGCGACGAGGCCGCACAGACCAAAAAAGCCGCAGAGCGAGGCCAGTACGGTCAGTTCGCGCCACTCCGATTCCTCCACCTCGATTCCCTCGGCCGTCATTTCCGGCCATTCCATCTCCTGCCAGAGCCACAGTTTTTCGGCCGTCTCGCAGGTCTCGCGGCCCAGTTCGGCCCCGGCGCCGCGCTTGCGCAGCACGAAGCCCGCCGGCGCCTTGCCGCCGTGGCGTTCCGTCCACTGCTTCTCCACCACCGCAATCGTCTCCGCCAGCCTGGCCCGCAGGTCGGTCATATCCACCACGCCCAATGTCGCGATCTCGACGCGGTGGGCCGTCGGATCAATCCGCACGGCGCCCACCCCCGGTTGCTCCCGCAGGAAGGCCGCCAGTTCATTGATCCAGTCAGGCTTGCCCCCGCCGGTATTGGTCATGGAAGCACGATGCGACACGGCCGCGCTGCGGGCAAATTCAATTCCCAAGATAGCAGGCATTTGGGTTCCTATGGTTGAACCGCTAATGGGTTTCGCCCATCGGGGCGAAATTTCGATCATCCCTCCGACTGATCGCAGACGACGCTATTTCCCGCGGGAAAGCCTGAATTCAGAAGCCGCATCCCCCGGGATGTTTCCTTGCGCGATCAACGCGCGGCCGCTTGCGTGGCGCCACTGCCGCGCATGAAGAAACCACTGTCTGCCATCATCGTCGGAGCCGGTCACCGCTCCATGCTCTATGCCTCGTATGCCCAGCAGCATCCCGATGAGCTCGCCATTGTCGGCGTCGTGGATCCCGCGAACCACCGGCGCGACCTTGCCGCCCGCACCTTCGGCCTGACCCCGGCGCAATGCCATGCCAGCGTTGAAGCCCTGGCGGCCCTGCCGCGGCAGGCCGACTTCATCATCAACGGCACGATGGACCGCCTGCATGTGCCGACGTCGCTGCCGCTGCTGGCGGCGGGCTACGACCTCCTGCTCGAAAAGCCCTTTGCCACGAGCGAGGCGGAGCTGTGGCAACTCGTGCAGACCGCCCGCCGCCATGGCCGCAAGGTCAGCATCTGCCACGTGCTGCGCTACACGCCCTTTTACGCCGCCATCCGCCAGGAAGTGCTCAAGGGCACGATTGGTGACCTGCTGAACGTCCAGGCCGTGGAGCATGTTTCCTACCACCATCAGGCGGTAGGATTTGTCAGCGGCAAATGGAACCGCCGCGACGCCAGCGGTTCCTCAATGCTCATGGCCAAGTCCTGTCACGACCTTGACCTCATTGCCTGGATGAAAAGCGGCGTTCCGCCCGTGCGGGTTGCGAGCTTCGGTG
>JBIJDP010000231.1:0-4938 GCA_044344065.1 Opitutaceae bacterium | reverse complement strand
CCATCGAGGTCGATGCGCCGCAGCGTACCCAGCTCCTGCGCCATTTGATCCAGGATAACGGTTGGACGCGGGTGCTGGTTTTCGTCGCCACGAAATATGCCACCGAGCACGTCGCGGAAAAATTGCGCCGGGGCGGACTCAAAGCGGGCGCCCTGCACGGCGAACTCAGCCAGGGGGCCCGAACGCAGGCCCTAGCCGATTTCAAGGCGAGTGAACTGCAGGTCCTCGTGGCCACCGATCTCGCCGCCCGCGGGCTCGATATCGCCCAATTGCCCGTCGTGGTGAATTACGACCTCCCGCGCTCGGCGGTGGATTACACCCATCGCATCGGCCGGACCGGTCGCGCCGGGGAAGCCGGGTTGGCGGTCAGCTTCATCAGCGCGGACACCCATGCGCATTTCCGGCTCATCGAAAAGCGGCACCGGCTCGATCTTGAGCGCGAACAGATCGCCGGATTTGAACCGCAGGATACAGCCTTGCCGCCACCGGCCACCGGTGGCGTGAAGGGCAAACGCAAAAGCAAGAAGGACAAATTGCGCGAGGCCGCTGCGGGGACGCCGCCGCCATCGGGGAACGTCACTGCACCTGTTGGCGGTTCCGTGCGCTGGCACCGCATGGCTCCGGGGCGGCGAATGCACTGATGCCAACGGGGCTTTGGGCAGGTAGCTGCGGCAGCGGTAGGCAGCCCGCTTGCGGGCGCGGGTTGGGCGCGAGCAAGCTCGCTGACCTACCGAGCCGGTATCAGCCGCTGTTGCCGGCATCCGCCGCCCAGACGACCAGCCAGCCGCTCTCCTTGTCCACGTATACCATGGTCGAGGCTGCGGGATTGCCGGCCTCCACGTAATCGGCATGTACGGCCATGGCGCTTTCGCTGCCGGTCGGCGCGGCAGGATTCAACATGACAAAGGCCAACGCCGCCGCCGCGGCGAGGGGGGCGCTGATCCAAAGTAACGGGGCCAGGCGTCGCCTGGTCCGTCTCGCCGGCTGACTGAGCAAGGGGCGGAGTTCCTCCCAGGCCGCCTGCCCATCGGGCACGGCGACTTCAGCCGTGTCCGTCTTCCATGTTACATGCATTGCCGCCAGATCCGCCTGCAGGCGGCGACATTCCGGGCATGCGGCCACATGGCCGGCCACCTCGTCCTGCCAGCCGAGTGAAGGCGGCATTCCACCTTCACTGAGGATCAGGCGGGTGCATTCGGTGCATTTCATGGGCGGATGAGGAAGCAGCCGGCCGGGTCAGCGGTTGTACGCGTAGCGATGGTCGCGCCGGTCATGCCGGTCATGGCGTGAGTCGGCCACCCAGACGCGATTGATGCGCCATTCGTGGCGGCCGGAGACATAATAGCGGGAACGATGATGGCCGCGGTCATGCGTGGTCACCCAGTGACCGGGGATCCAGACCTTGACGCGAACTTCCTTCCAGTAACCGCAGTCGCGATCACGGGAGTCGTAGACCACGACGGTACCGCGTTCGGGCGGGCAGGTGGATTCATGGCTTTCGGCGATGGCGTGCCCGAGAATCAGGCCGCCGATTAATCCGCCGATGAGGGCCTTCTCCTTTGAACCCGCGTAGGCGGGGCTGGGGGCGAACGCGATGGCTCCGGCGGTGAGCAGGGTGATGGCGGTGAGCTTGTTCATATGTCCTCCGTGGGTTGGGTTTACCCATGAGACGCACCTCGCGGAGGCATTATTCACATATTATCAAAAAAGTTATAGCCGGGCTCACTGACCCGGGCTCGTCTTTTGTCTCCAGACCGGGGGCAGCGACCACGGCTACATCTTTTCGCGCTACCGTCCGATCACGATGACGGCATAAACCTCGCCGTCGCCGCGGCGCGGGCCGCCCAAGACCGATGGTACGCCTGGGCGTTGCGAAATCACGGTGCGCATGAGCACGCGGTCGCCTTCAAACCAACTGACCCGGACCCGGATGGAGTCCTTGCCCGCTTCCTCGGTTTCAATCTCGAGATGATGTCCCTGTCCGAGGGAGAGCGTACCCTGGGCGGGCACGGCGAGGGTGGCGGAGCCTTCGCCGAGGAAGCGGTAACTCTCAAAGCGCAGGATGCTGCGCAGCGTGGGCTCATAGGCGGCGAGGCGGCGGTCGCTGGGTCCCTTGTCGTTGGAGGCGGCGACCAGGATGGCGCGGAGGGAAGTGCGCTCGGCGGCGCGGACGGGAGCGAGCCACGCCGCAAGGACCAGCAGGCCTAGCAGCAATCGGGTGGTTTTCATGATTTTTCCTTCAGTTTTTTCGCCAGCAACCGGCGGGCATGGTAAAGACGGGACATGACGGTGCCAGCCGGAATACCGGCGGCCCGGGCGATTTCCTCATAGGACAAACCCTGCAGTTCGCGCAAGGCGAGCACGGTGCGGTGCAGGGGCGTCAAGGCGGCCAGCGCCTGGTCGAGGCGGTCCCGTGCCTCATGGGTTTCCGCATTTTGGGCGGTATCTTCAGCCGCCACCGCCTCAAATTCCGGCTGGTCGTCGTTGCCGGTGGCGAAGGGCAGGAAGCGGTCGTACCAGCGGCGGCGTTTGCGCAGATGATCCAGGGCACGGCGCGTGGCGATAGGGTGCAACCAGGAGGTGAATTTCCCGGTCCCCTGATACTCCGGCAAATTGCGCCAGACGCTGAGCCAGACTTCCTGGCAGATGTCACGGGTGTCGTGCTCATGGCGGACAATGCCGTAGACAAGGCGGTAAACGTAGCCGTAGTGCGCCGTCATCAGGATGCCGAAGGCCACTTCATCTCCCTGCCGGGCGCGTTGAAGCAAGGCGATCTCGTCGGCCGGCTGGAGCGGGGCAGGGGATTCCACGAGGGAGTAGCGACACCCGACTGGTGGGGCTTGTTCCGGGTGGAGGAAGTGGAAGATGGGAGCCGCGATTGGACTCATATCTCAGCATCCGTAGGTCAGCGCTCGCGCGCGCCCAAACCGCGCCCGCAAGCGGGCTGGCCTACATTGGCTTCCGGCAGTGCTTGAAAGCCATCACAGGGCGGAAAGGCAGGAACTGCGCCAGTGGACGGAAACCGCAACGCGAATGGAGCGCGTTCGGGGCAGGTCGGAGACCTGCCCTACTTGCCAGACCGGCTTCGCCGGCGGCAGGTGGCACCGATGAGGATCAACCCGGTGGCGAGTAACGCGGCGGTGCCGGGTTCCGGGATCACCGTGATATTAAAGCCGACGTAGCGGTCGAGGGCGTCATCGAAGACGAACAACTGGTCGTTGGCGTAGCCCATCCGCCATTGCGTTGGTCCCTGGGTCAAACCAGGCAGCGGAATGGAGGCAAGGAACGAACCGGTGGTGGCACTAAAGGCCAAGGCCCGGACGCCTCCGGTGGCGGTGAAACTGATCAGGGCGTCATTGTATGGATCGTAACCAATGACATAATCCGGCAAGTCGGGAGAGCCCGCGGACGCGAGATCCAGCGTAATGGTATTCACCAGCAATCCGCTGAAGGGACTGACGACGGACACCGTGTTGCCGTTATTGTAGGCATAAAGCACATTGCGGGCGGCATCGAAGGCGGGAGCTACCTGGTCGATGGGCAGCCCTGACAAGGTGACTCCCACGTCGGTATAGTTCCCGGTAAACAGCCCGGATCCGGTGAGGACAACGGCACGATAGCCGGAGGCGTTGGTGTAGGCGGCATAGGTGACGTTCTCGAGCCGCCCGGTATTCGGATTGTAGAAGAAACTGCGGATGTCCGTGTTGATTGGCGACAGGTTCTGCACGACCCCGCCACTGGCATTCCATACGATGCCGCCGTAGGAAGTGCTCCCGCCACGGCCGCCGTAATACTGGTCATATCCGGGATGCCAGGCGATGTTCATCGGCGTCGAGCCATTGACCCCGGACAGCGAAAGCGTGATCGTCTGGATGCCGTTGGTCAGAAACTGAGCCTGCAAACCGGTCAGCAACAGGACTGACAGGAACATGAGTCGAATGCCTCTTAACGCCATGATGTGGCAACTAAAAGCCGCTGGGTTGAAATGGCGAGTGGCAAAGTAGGGCCCTGCATAGAGGGCATAAAAAAAACCAGCGAACAGATTCGCTGGCTTTGAAAACAGAACTGGCTTAAACCTTACTTGGCCAGGTTCTTGCGAAGGTCGTCGAGCTGATTGGCGCTGCCGAGCAGTACATTGCGGCTCGCGATGAACTTCGCGTATTCCTCGATGAAGATCTTGCCCGGCGGGCGGAAATCGAAATCGCCGGGCTTGTCGCGGAAGAACTCGCGGTGCACGCGGGTCCAAACGAGACGGCCGTCGGTATCAATATTCACCTTGGTCACGCCGAGCTTGGCGGCGGGAAGATATTCGTTCGGATCGACGCCCATGGAGCCGGCGATCTTGCCGCCCGCGGCGTTGATGCGGTCGACTTCGACCTTCGGCACGGAAGAGGACCCGTGCATCACCAGCGGGTATCCCGGGAGACGGGCCTTGATTTTTTCCAACACGTCGAAGTGCAGGGACTGCTTGCCCTTGAACTTGAAGGCGCCGTGGGAGGTGCCGATGGCGCAGGCGAGGGAGTCGCAGCCGGTCTTGGTGACAAAATCCTTGGCCTGGTCGGGATCGGTGAGGCACGCATTGCCTTCCTCGACCTTGATGTCCTCCTCGACGCCGCCGAGCATGCCGAGTTCGGCCTCGACGGAAATGCCCTTGGCGTGGGCGCGATCGGTCACGCGCTTGGTGATGGCGACGTTCTCGTCATAGGATTCGTGGGAGGCATCGATCATCACCGCGCTGTAGAAACCGGAATCAATGCAGTCGTAACAGGTTTCCTCGTCACCGTGGTCGAGGTGGACCGCAAAGATGGCCTCGGGGAAAATCTCCGCGGCGGCGCGGATGATGGCCTCGAGCATCTTCTTGTCCGTGTATTTGCGGGCGCCCTTGGAGATCTGGATGATAAAGGGGGCCTTGGACTGGATGCAGCCCTTGAACAGGCC
>JBIJDP010000230.1:0-4960 GCA_044344065.1 Opitutaceae bacterium | reverse complement strand
TCGCGAGCAACGTCAGCGCCAGAACGCCGCAGAGTCGGAAGTTGGCTGAAGTCATGGGAAGGAAGGTCTTGCTCATGGAAATTGAGGGGAGACGGGCAATTATTTATAGCGAACAAGTCTCAATAGCAGGAGATCTGGGTGCCCTGTCAATGAATTATATGAGAAAGCATCTCAGTCTCATTTAATATGTAAGTTGACGTTGCTGACTGCCAAGGCTTTAACCTTCGCCATGGCGGAGTCACTTTTAGTCAATCTCAGCGAGCGGAGTTACGAAATCCGTTTCGGACAGCAATTGAGCGATGAGATTCAGGCCAAGGTGCGCGAGTTGCGTACGGCTGGTCTCCCGGTGGCGGTATTGTGCGATCGGAATGTGGCTCATAGCCAGGGGGCGGCGCTGACCGCGATGTTTGGCGATGCGCCCAGATGCATCGTGGCCGCAGGTGAAGGCACGAAATCGCTGGCCGGCCTGGGCGAGGTGCTGGAGTTCTTAGCGGCAAACCGCGTGGATCGGAGCGGCGTGCTCTTCGCGGTCGGCGGCGGCGTGATCGGTGATCTTGGCGGCTTTGCCGCGGCGAGTTACCTGCGCGGGATCGCTTACTACCAGGTGCCGACGACGCTGCTGGCGATGGTGGACAGTTCGGTGGGCGGCAAGACCGGGATCAATCTGGCTGCAGGCAAGAATCTGGCCGGGGCGTTTCACCAGCCGCGGGGAGTCTACATTGCGACGGATCTTTTGCGCACCTTGCCGCCGCGGGAATTCGCCGCGGGCATGGCGGAGGTCATCAAGTACGGTTTGCTGGCCGAGGCGCCCTTGTTTGCCCGGTTGGAGCGGGGTCCGCTGACGGTCGCATCAGACGATCTGGCGGCCGTCATCCGACGGTGCTGCGCGATCAAGGCGCGGATCGTCGAGGCGGACGAACGCGAACTCGCGAAGGAGGGCGGCCGGGCGCTGCTCAATCTCGGCCACACTTTCGGCCATGCGATCGAGCAGGCGGCCGGTTACGGGCATTACCTCCATGGCGAGGCCATTGCGATCGGCCTGACGGCGGCGGCACAGCTGTCGCACCGGCTCGGACTGATTCCCGAGGCGGCGGTCGGCCGGATCGGAAAGGTGCTGGCGGCGCATGCGCTGCCGGTGCGGCTGGGTGCGCCTTTGCCCCTGGCAGAGCTGATGACGGCGATGGCCCGCGACAAGAAAGTGCGCGCGGGGCTGCCGCGTTTTGTGGTCATGGAAAGGATCGGCGAAGCGGTCACCCGTGACGGCGTGCCCGCGGCACTGGCGGAGGCATGCTTCCGTTCCGTGGGAGCTGTATGAGAATGTAAGGCGGGGTCTCCTCCTTCGCCGGGCCTACGGAGGACAGGTCCGAGCCCCGCCGCAGGATACCCACGCTGAATTTCAGCGTTCTCTTTCTCGTAATTGGTCTCGTTCTCGACGCGCACTTTCCGAGCCGAGAAAGAGAACGATTACGAGAAAGAGAACGATTGGGTTTCAGCGAGGCAAAGGAGATAAGGTGGGGATCGGAATCCCCGCCCTGCATATTTCCATTCGCGATTTCGTTGCCCGCCTCACGACAGAATGAAGTGACATTTCCCCGTTTCAGGGTAGAAAAAGACCATGGCTGCAACCGATGAAGGGATTGTCCGCGAATATTTTGAACAGAACGGATTTCTGGTCCGCCAGCTGCGCAAATATCAGGTGCAGGCCCGGCGCAAAACGAGCGCTGAGGAGGTGGATCTGCTCGTCTACAATCCCGCCTGGGAGCATGGCTCGCGCAAGCCGGACTTCTTCCTGTTCTCGAACGAGCTGCCCTTCATCCAGAAGGCGGTCGTGGCGGTGAAGGGCTGGCACACCGGCGTGTTCACCCCGACCATGCTGCGCAGCAGTCCGGAGATCTTCGGGTTCCTGGAGGAGAACGTGCTGAAGAACGTCACGCGGTTTTTTCCGCCCCCGGGTCCGGGCGAGGGCGACGTGACCAAGATCCTGGTGCTGCCAAGCCTGCCGACCGCCGAGCCGTTCCGTTCGCAGAGCGTGGCCCTGCTCAAGGAGCGCGGGGTGGATGCAATCATCTCCTTCCGGTCCATGCTGCTTGACCTGCTCGAGAAGATCGAGGTCAACCAGAACTACTCCAAGAGCGACACCCTGCAGGTGATGCGACTGATGAAAAACTACGACCTTTTGAAGGACACGCAGCTCGACATGTTCCCCGGGCGCGCCGGCGGGGCGGGACGGAAGGCGAAAGACTGAGCCATGGCGACCAGCATCCATCCCTCGGCCATCGTCGAAGCCGGGGCCCAACTGGGCGCCGATTGTGAGATCCAGGCCGGCGCGGTCATCACCCGGCACTGTGTGCTCGGCGACCGCGTGGTCGTACATCCCTTCTCCGTGGTGGGCGGGGATCCGCAGTATTTGAAATTTGAGCGCGCCACCCAGTCGGGCGTGCGGATCGGGGCGGACACGGTGATCCGCGAACACGTGACCATCAACCGCTCCATCCACGCCGGCGAGGCCACGGTCGTCGGCGGGAATTGTTTCCTGATGGCGGCCAGCCATGTCGCGCACGACTGCCTGCTCGGCAACCATGTCGTGCTGGCCAACAATGCCATGCTCGCCGGCCACGTCAGCGTGGGCGACCACACCTTCGTCGGCGGCGGGGCGGGCATTCACCAGTTCTGCCGCATCGGCGAAAGCGTCATGGTGGCGGGCCTCGCCCGCATCACCAAGGACGTGGCGCACTTCGTGATGGTCGCGGAGCGCGATGAAGTCATCGGTTTCAACGGGGTCGGCCTCAAGCGCCGCGGTTTTCCGCGCCCCGCCATCATGGAACTGAAGGCGGCGTTCCAGGAGATTTTCTTCACCCCGGGCAACATCCGGACCGTGGCGGCGTCGCAGCTCGCGGCGGGGCGTTTCACCAGCGCCGAGGCGCGGCGATTCCTGGAGTTTTTCGCCGGCGGCAAGCGGGGCTTTGCCCGGGCCCGCCGCGCCGCCTTCAACGAGGCCGACGATGGGGCCTGAGCTGGCAATCACTTGCGGCGATCCCGCCGGCGTGGGGCCGGAGATCATCACGGGCTGGCTCGCCGAGCCTGCGGCTGACACCCGGCACCTGACGGTCATCGGCCCGGCGCCGTGGCTGGCCGCGTTGCCGGACAAGGTACGGAAAATCGCCGTGGGCATCGAGGACTATGCCGCCATTCCCGGTGAGTCGACGGGGGAGAGTGCGCTGGTGGCCTGGGCGGCCATGGAACGCGCGGCGGAGGGCTGCCGGACGGGCGAATTCGCAGGTGTGGTCACCGGACCCGTCAGCAAGGCGGCCCTGGCCCGCATCGGCTACATCTGGCCCGGCCAGACGGAATTTTTCGCGGCCCGCTGGGGCGGCGACCCGGTGATGGCTTTCTGCGGCGGGCGTCTGCGCGTGGTACTGGCGACCTGGCATGTGCCCCTTTGTGAGGTGCCCCAACTGCTCGGACCGCAACTGCTGCACCGCACCATCGCGGCGGCGGACGCCTTGGCCCGGGCGGAAGGCATCACCGCACCACGCATCGGTGTCTGCGGCCTCAACCCGCATGCGGGCGAGGACGGACTGCTCGGCGAGGAGGAGCGCGATCTCCTCAATCCTTCGCTGGGCAAGCTCCGCGCGGAATTTCCCGGGCTCTCCTCCTGCCAGCCCGGCGACACGATCTTTGCCCGGGCGTTGCGGGGCGAATACGATGTCGTGGTGGCGCTCTACCACGACCAGGGCCTGGCCCCGCTGAAGGCGGTGGATTTCGACGAGGCGGTGAATGTCACGCTCGGCCTCCCGTTTGTCCGCACCAGCCCCGATCATGGCACGGCCTTTGGCATCGCCGGCAGGGGTCTGGCGCGGACGACCAGTTTTGCCAATGCCGTAACCGTCGCGCGGCGCTTGCTCCGGGAGCGAACCCGGCAATAGTGCCGGCCTGATGTCCGAAACCGTCACCACTCCCACCCAACCCGCGCCCGGGTCCGTGCCTGCCGCGGTCGTGCGCGAGGGCAATGAGAACCTCGTGCGCCTCACCGAGGCGGCGGGGCGCAAGGTGGCGGCGCTGATTGCGCGCGAACAGCAGGGGGAATTCCTGCGCATTGCCATCAACGGCGGCGGTTGCAACGGCTTGAGCTACAAGCTGAAGTTCACCGGCGAGTCCCGGCGCGGCGACATTCTCGTGCGTTCCGCCGGCATCCCCGTCCTGGTGGACGGCAAGACCGCGCTCTACCTCAAGGGCACCGTGCTCGACTACTCCGACAAGCTCCTGGCGGGCGGGTTCAAGTTCACCAACCCCAACGCCAAGGCCAGTTGCTCGTGCGGCGAAAGCTTCAGTGTCTGACCTCCGAAAGGGTGCGGCATCTTAAATAGGTGTTGTCATCAGGGAATTTACCCCCGAAAACCCCTCTGACCCAGTCACCAGCCCAACCTTATTGATGGCCAACTCGTTCCCCTCCGCCGGCGGCAACCGCCCAGGCAATTACCAGCGTCGTGTTAACAACGACCCGTTTGCGAACATCCGTCGCAACCACCGTATCAAGGTTCCGCAGGTGCGTGTAATCTCTCCCGAGGGCAAGCAGCTCGGGGTCCTCGACACTCCCAAGGCGATCAATCTCGCGCTCGAAGTCGGCCTCGACCTCGTCGAGGTCGCCCCCAACGCCACCCCGCCGGTGTGCCGCATCATGGACTTCGGCAAGTACGTGTACGAGGAGCAGAAGAAGCACTCCCACGTGAAGGCCACCGCGAGCAAGATCAAGGAGATCGAATTCACGGCGCGCATCGCCGACGGCGACTTCTTCACCAAGCTCCGCCACGCCGAGGAATTCCTCGGGCACGGTAACAAGGTCAAGATGCGGCTCAAGTTCCGCGGCCGCGAAATGGCGCACACCGAGCTCGGCTTCGGCGTGATGAAGCGCGCGGTCGACGAACTCGTCGGCATGGGCCACCCGGATTCCGACCCCAAG
>JBIJDP010000465.1:0-3204 GCA_044344065.1 Opitutaceae bacterium | reverse complement strand
TTAAGCCAAAGGGCGAGACTCCGCCATTGTTCCAGCGGCCAGTTCTTGGCGGGTGAGCCGCTGCCGGGATGCAAGGCAATCCATGAGGACCGGGGCTCGGGCCGGGCGAGCAGTTGGGCGTAGTTTGCGCCGGTCAGTCCCAGCGAACGCAGCGGCTCGCAATAATGGGCGGCGGCGGGTGAAATCGCCGGCCGCGCAGTGGCGGGGAGAAATGTCTGCGCCGGATGAATCGGGAAATGGCGGCTGAGCGTTCCCTCGGGATCGGGCCAGTAATTGATCACCAGATCAAAGGCCGCCAGGCGCGCGGTCAGTTCGACGGGAAGGCCGGCGTCTGAGTGCAGCGCAGCCCACTCCCGCCCATGCTGCGAGACGGCGGCGTTGATCAGACCGGCGTGCACACCGAGGGCGGCGGCAGTGGCATTGCCCACGAGTTCGATCCGGGCCCGCGGCCATTGCTGCCGCAGCCGGGCCAGGGCGGGCAGGGTGACGAGGAAATCGCCGAGCGCTCCGCCTCTAAGAACCAGGATTCGACGCATTCTGGACGGGAATGGAAATATCGGCCGCCGCCGCACCCGAGTTGTTCGGTTCGGGCGCAGGCTTGATCTGGTG
Source organism: Opitutaceae bacterium (assembly GCA_044344065.1). Lineage (GTDB taxonomy): Bacteria > Verrucomicrobiota > Verrucomicrobiia > Opitutales > Opitutaceae > UBA2377. The sequence goes on along the minus strand of JBIJDP010000465.1, from coordinate 2,595 downwards.
GTCGATCAGCGTGGCCACGCCGGAGCCGAACTTGAATTCGACCTCGAATTTGACCGGCAGGTTTTTTCCATCCTGTGAAATCCAGACATGCACGGCCGAGCCGCGCTTGAACATGCCCTTTGGCTCCGTCTTTTCCATGCGCGGTGTCAGGCGCAGCGTCTTGAACTTTCCCATCGGGGTGCGGACTTCCTCGTACGCGTCGGCATAAATGGTGAGCTCGTAGAAATCATCATCGAAGATGACGAGGGCGTCCTGCTTTTCACCGGGCTTGAGCTGCCAGGTCCGGGTCTGGACCAGGCTCATGATCAGGTCCATCGGATTGCCCGCGGGAAGCTCGAGTTCCTTGCTGCGGTCAGGGCGGACCTCATTGACGTAGGCGGCCTTGCGCTTGGCGTAATCAAAGGTCAGCGACTGGCGGGTCTGCTTTTTCTTGGAGCGGCTCTCCTCGGTCGAACTCAGCAGCCGGCCGCTGCCCAAGTCGAACCAGGATTCCCCCTTGGCCTCGAAGGGAAAAAAACTGCCGAGAAAGCCGCGCGTGGCGGTGGTGGTGGTCACGTGCAGGCGGGGCTCCAGCTTGTCCGTCTCCTTGTGCGCTGAAATCGCGATCTCACCGGCATGGATGAATATGCCCCAACCGACGCGGAAGGTCATCGCTTCGCCATCACTGAGCGCAAGCGGGTCGGCCTTGAGGGTGGCGCAGATCAGGCATAGGCAGGCGGCGGCGCGAATCAGCATGAAGGGAGGAAGGTCGAGTGGTTCAGGACAGACCGGGGGAGTCTCGCGTGGTTCCGAGCGGCAGTTCAAGCTGATTGGACCGGCCCAGCGCCCAGGCTTCGACGCCGCGGGCCCGGAGCACCGCGGCGAATTCGCGCGCAAAACCATGGACGGTGTAGACCCGCTTGGGTTGGACCATCGCGACCAGTTTCAACAGGTCGGCGTAATCCGCGTGGTCGGAAAGCGGAAACGCGGCATCGCAGCGGTTGCGATAAATCGCGCCCGCATCGAGAGCCCAGCCGGTGATGACGGCCGTGCGCCGGGCCGGCAGATGGCGGAGGATCCCTGGTCCGTTGTGCGGCGGGGGGCAGATGACGATGTGGCCGTTGGCCGCGCGGGCATCGAATTCCCGGTAGACGGGAAACTGGTAGCCCAATTGCTCATAGACGCGGGTGAGCTGGCAGGCCGCGGCGTGAAGCATGATCGGAACACCGGCGGGAGCGAGGGCGCGCAGCACCTCCTGGCTCTTGCCCAGGCTGTAGCAGTAAAGCACCGGCACCTGGCCGTCCGCGAGGGACTGGTGGCAGAAGGCGATGATCGCGGCGGCCACCTCGGCATGCGGGGGAAAGGCATACCGGGGCAGACCGAAGGTGGTCTCCATGATGAGGACATCGCTCTTGGGCGGCTGGCATGCTTCGGCGGCGAGGCCGGGCTGAAGCTTGAAATCTCCGGTATAGAGCAGCGAGCCGTGTTCGCCCTGAAGCTGGACCATGCTCGAGCCGAGGATGTGGCCCGCCGGATGCAGAGTGACGGCGGTGTCCTCGGTCAACGACTCGGTGTGCCCGAACGGCAGTACATGCTCGATCCGGCGGCCAGGCAGGCGGGCGCGGAGCAGGCGGGCAGTGGGCGGCGAGCAGACGATTTCACGGTGCCGGGCCACGTGGTCGGAATGCGCATGCGAGATGACGGCCCGGTCAACGGCCGAGGAGGCGTCGAGGCGCCAGCCGATTTGCGGCAGCCAGATGCCGTTGGAGGCACGCACGTCCCAGGGCATGGCGGGATCAGGCCGCGGGGCTGGCCTCGAAGTATTTGTGGCGGACCAGCCGCCAGGCGGTGACGAAGAAGGCCGTGAGCGGAATCGCGAAGAGCATGCCGAGGATGCCGTCGAAGGCGGTGCCCCAGAAGAAAATGGCGACGATGATCGTCACCGGATGCAGCCCGGTGCGGTCGCCCATGATCTTCGGCGTGAGGAACCAGCCCTCGATGTTCTGGACGATCACATAAACCAGCAGCACCAGGCCGAGCAGATGCCAGCCGCCCTCCGGTTGGAAGAAGGCCAGCGGCAGCGTGATGATGAGGCCCAGGATGGTGCCGAGATAGGGCACGATGTTGAGCACCCCCAGGGCGAGGCCGATCACGAGGCCGAACTTGAGGCCGACGACCGAGAAGCCGACGGCGAGCAGGACGCCCATGAGCAGGCCGATGAGCAACTGGCCACGGAAGAACGAGACGACGATGCCGATGAATTCGTGGACGAGAAAGACGATGTCCTCCCGGGTGCTCTTGCCCAGGAACAGCAGATGCCGGTCGAGGCGTCCGGTCGGCTCGCCTTGGGTGAGCAGGAAGAAAAAGAGGTAGATGGGTATGATGGCGACGTGCGCGACAAAGGCGAAGACGCCAAGGATGCCGACGCCCGCGGCGTGGAGCGAGGGCAGGGCCTGGGAGAGCAGGGTCTTGAATTCGCCGCTCAGGTTGTCGACCAGCTGGCGCACGGACGGATTTTCAAGCTGGCGCTGCAGCAGCGCGATCCACTCGGGGTAATTGCGTTCGACGTAGCCGCTGGCGCTTTGCCAGAAGACCGGCAGGTAGGCGATGAACGCG
>JBIJDP010000229.1:0-4986 GCA_044344065.1 Opitutaceae bacterium | reverse complement strand
GTAGCCGGAGAAATCGAAGTAGATTTGGAAGGCGTAGCACAGGATGCCGACCCACGCATACGGCATCGGGAGCGTGCCGAGGTCCTGGGCAAAGACGCGGTCGGCGACGGCGCCGAGCGGGTTTGCGATCAGCACCTTGCGGGCGAGGCCGAGCAGGAAGCGCCACGCACCGGAAAGGAATTTCTCCCGCGTGTGCTCACGGGCCATGATCTGGTCGGCCACGTCATGGTACCGGATGATCGGCCCGGCGATCAGCTGGGGAAAGAGCGCGACGAACAGCAGGTAATCGAGGAGATTGCGGGCCGGGCTGTTGGTGCCGCGGTAGACATCCACAAGGTAGCTGATTTTCTGGAAGGTGAAGAAGGAGATTCCGAGCGGAAGGGCAACATGCGTCCAGACCACGCCGCCCTGCTGGAGCCAGCCGAGCACGCCGTTCAGCTGCGCCGCGAAGAAGTTGCTGTATTTGAACCAGAGCAGCAGCCCGATGTAGAAGCTCAGCCCGAGGGCGAGCACGCCGCGCCGCGCCGCCCGGGCCTCCAGCGGCAGCCGCGCCAGCCACAGGCTGATGAGGTAGCCAAAGACGCTGACGCCGATCAGGATGCCGGCAAAGATCGGTTCGCCCCAGGTGTAAAAGAGCAGGCTGCCTGCCAGCGCGACGGCGTTCCGGTGGCGCAACGGCGCCAGGTAGTAGAGCGCGAGGAAGACGGGCAGGAAGGCGTAGAGAAAGAGGAGGGAGCTGAAGACCATGAACTAGGCAGGCGAAAGACGCTCGCGGAAGACGGCAAGGTGTATCTCAAGACAAAACAAGGGCCCAAAGTTCCGAAAATCACCCGCCCGGGCGAGGAAAAAGTCAGGGTCGAAAGTAGGTCGGTTTTTCATGAAACCACGGATTTCACGGATGACACGGATTGGAGGATGGACATGACTCCGGACCGGGACGATCCGCGAAGGCGCTAATCGAATGCGAATGGTCTTGCGCCTACCAAGCGACGTGGAGGGAGACCTTCCATCGCCGGACCTGCCTGGAATCGTCCCTTTCAGAAGCAGGCGATGCCTTCGAGGCGCTTGCGGTATCTTGCGCCGATGACGTTGGGGGAGAAACGGGCGACGATGGTGGCGTGGGCGGAGGCGCCGAGCTGGGCGCAAAGGCCGGCGTCGGCGTGCAAGCGTCGCATCCAGGCGGCGGCGTGGTCGGGATCGGCCGTTGGCGGTATTGACGAATTCCGTGGTGGCGGACCAGTCGGTGCAGATGACGGGTTTGCCAAGCATCATGCATTCGGCGACGACCAGGCCGAAGCCCTCGGACCGGTGCAGCGAGACATAACAGTCGCAAGCGGTCTGTAATTGGTAAACGGCATCGCGGCTGAGGGTCTCGGTGATGAGCACCGTGCCGGGCAGGTCGGCGACGTCGGCTTGGAGCCGGGCGAGGTCGGCCTCGTTGCCCTTCACGTTATGCACCTTGATCACCAGCGCGGCGCCACGGCCGGCGAGTCCGGAACGGCGGAAGGCCTCGATCGCGGCGCGGGGATTCTTGCGCTCGGTGTAGGAATTGAGGTCGTAGAGCACCAGGAACAGGAACCGGTCGGCCGGCAGGCCGAAGCGCGACCGGGCGTCGCCCGCCGGCGGGGCGAAGCTGATGGCGTGCGGCATGGTGATGACCGGCAGCGGTGCCTTCAGGGAAATGGCCTCGCGCACGAAATCGCTGGGACACCAGATCTCGTCGAAATACGCGCAGGCCGGCACCCAGGAGTCGGGGAACTCGGGCAGTTCCCAGGCCCAGTAGGCGATGTTGTATTTGCCCGGACGAAAGCCCGGATGGTGGTGATCGAGGTCGCGGGAGGCGGGTGGATCGAGGTGGACAATGTTGACGCCGTGGGGATTGGCGTCCTGCAGGCGGGCGGCGAAGGTCTGGTCGCCGAGCGGATTCCGGCAGTGCAGCTTGAGCGGCACCAGCGCAGCCGGCAGTCCGGCGGCGTCGGCGGCCCGCACCATGCAACGAGCGGATTCACCGACGCCGAGTTCCGCGGCAAGGAAGCCGGCAATGTTGACGCCGAGGTGCGTGTGTCGGCGGGCAAAGGCGGCGGAATAGGGGGCGTTGCGATTGGAGAAATCGAAAATCACCTCGCCTTCGGCCGTCTCCAGGGTCGTGAGGCGGAGCTGGCGGTTCTTGCGCTGGGCACGGAAGCGTTGCCACCAGCCGAGCCCGGTCACACGGCCGAGCCAGGCGAACAGGTTGGTGAGGCCGACACCGGACAGGCTGAGTTCCACGATGTCGCGTTCGGGCGCAGGAGCGGTGGCAAGGTCCAGTTCCAGACTGAACGGGCCGGCATGACGATGGCCGGCCGGTTGCAGGGCGCGGCCGTTGAGCCTGCAACGAAGACCGGGCAGGGCGCATTCCAGTCCGCGAGCCCCGGGGTGCAGCCGGTACTCGCCCCGCAAAACCAGTTTTCGCTGTCCTTCCAGGGGCGGGAGCTGGATGCGGGCGCGGTCCCTGAGCCACACGGAATCGGGGGCGAACTCGTCGGAATACAGACCCTCGAAGGCGGCGAAATGGGAGCGGAAGGAACCGCCCGGAGTAGTCTGGGCAACTGGGCGCATGCGTGGGAAGTGGAGAAGAGCGATAGCCGTGCGCGTGACTTTGGCAAAGGTTTACACCCGACCGGCGCCCGTTGGGTTGTCAGCGGCCGGATTCGGTGGGAACCAGTTGCAGATTCTCGATCATGAATCCGAGTTCACGGGAATCGCCGCCGGGAGGATAGGAAGGTTCGCCGCGGAGAAGCCAGACGAGCCGGTTGCTGCCGCCGCTGAGGGTCACGGGTATCTCCACGGACTTGACCTCCCCCCTGGTCAGCGAGAGGTGCAGCAGGGATTTGCCGTTCTGCCGGAGCTCGACGACATTGTCCCGCAGCACCGTGACCTTGAATATCAGGCGGGCCTTGACCTTGGGGTGCTGACCGGGCCACCAGATGCCGACCTCGCCGCGTTTGGCCGCCCAGCGCCAGCGCCTCTGGCCATCCTGCTCCAAGGGGTACCAGCCGTTGATGGCGAGCAGGGCGGGGTCATCGGGATTGGGTGAGGGTTCCGCCCAGGCGCGATGGATCCGGAGGTCGTCGAGATCCGGCCGGCCCGGCGACTTCGCCGGTTGCAGCCGGATGACCCGGACCGGAGCGCCCGTGGTATGGACCAGCTCCGCGCGATGCCGAGCAATGAGATCACGTGCCATTTTTTCGCCTTCGTCGGCGTAGGCGCGGGTGTTGATCCAGATGGCGGAAAACCCGCTCGCCTCCAGATGGGTGATCAGATCCTCCGCGGGCATCCTGGTCACAAACTGTTGCCAGCCCAGCTCGCGGCTCCGGCCCAGCGGGCCATAGGAAAAGCGCAGGGATGATTGGGCCAGGAACGGCTGGAAGTGCTCGTAATCGGCCATGCGTTGGATCGGGCCGGCCTCGGGGAATTGCCGGACGGGCAGTTGGAAGATCATGGCCCCGGCGCCGAGTTCCTGCTCCAGCTGCTGGGTGAGCTTTTGGACGGCCTCCCATTTCGGCGTGATGGCGTCGCGGTATTTGTTATGGCGCAACCGCGGGGTCTGTTCCCACCAGCCGAAGGCCGCGATGGCGGCGGCGACGGCCATGGTGACCCAGCGGGCGGATGTACGCAGCTGAAGCTGGAGCCGGCCGAGAAGGAAGAGCAGGACCCAGATGTTGACCAGTATGCTGATGCGCTGGCTGGCGCGAAAAATGTCGAGCCCGCCAAGGGCCAGCAGCGAGTTGATGCTGCCGGCGGCGGCAAAGCCCACGACCAGGACTAGGCCGAGTGCGGCGTCCGGGACCGGGCGCGCCGGCCTCGCCGCCAGACGCCTCAGGGTGTGGATCAGCAGACCGACAAGGCCAATGATGCCGACGACGCCCAGGTAGCCGGGGAAAAAATCACCCAGCACCTTTGTTTGGTTGGCATAACTCAGCCCGAGGCGGGCGGCCCAGGCGATGCTGTGCTCTTGCGGCGGAATCAGCCAATCAATGGGTTTCAGGGCATAAATGAGGGAACCCGCATAATTGCGGATCAAGGGCCCCTCGTTCCCGGTCTCGAAGTAGTTCAGGGCGTACTTCAGGTTGGCCAGGAGGAACACGCCAATGAGGGCTAAGAGGAAGCAGACCAGCGGCTGGAGGCGCAACCAGGTGGTGCGGCGGACGAGGGCGAGGGCCAGGGTTGACGAGGCCAGCAATCCGGCGAAGAAGCCGAGGTAGGGATTGCCCAGGCCCAGCCAGGTGCCGAGCAGTCCGCCCAACCACAACCAGCGCCGGCCATGAGCGGGAAGGACCGGTCCGAGCTTGGCGGCGTGGCTGCAAAGCAGGATCAGCGGCGGCAGGGTGAAGGTCTGGTTGAAACTCAGGGTCACACCCCAGCGGACGTTGTAATTGCTGAACGCAAACAACACCGCGCCGGCGATCGCCCACTCGGGCCGCCAGCGCAGATGCCGCGCGCATAGATAAAAGGAGAAGGCGTTGAGCAGGCTGAAGATCGCGGCCACCAGCTTGACCGCGGCGAAGACGCCCGTGACCCGGGAAAGCTGTCCCGTGAGAAAGAAGACCAGGCTGTCAGGGGCGGGATAGGACGACCAATCGGCGTGGAATGGCGCACCCAGGCGCTGCAGGTCGGAGAAGCCGGCGAAGGGTTGCAATGGCTGCTCGGCGGCCAGTTTTACCCGGGAAAAGATCTCCAACGGATCGCCGAATATGTCCTGCGGTTGCCGCCAGTCGGTCAAGGTCCAGCGCTCGTGCAAGATGATGAGCAGGCCAAGAACAAAGAACCCAAGCAGGAGAAGGGCGACTTGGTTTTGTCTAGCCGGGGTCAGGCGCACGCGCATTTTTGATTTGTTCGCTAAAGGGGCAGCGTGAATTGTCGAATGCAAAGATGCACCGATTCCCATTCAGTTTTCCGCGGATGCGCAATCCCGGGCGGCCGGCGCTCTCCTGATGGAAGCCGACG
>JBIJDP010000404.1:0-3566 GCA_044344065.1 Opitutaceae bacterium | reverse complement strand
AGTGGGGCGTGCCGCTTGGCCAGCACGCTGCGATTGCCGAGAAGATCCGGCGCATCGCGGCCCATGCGTTTGCGATGGAGGCGATGCTGCTCGTCACTTCCCGGGTCGTGGACCGCGACAAGAAGGCCGACATCCGCCTGGAGGCCGCGATGTGCAAGCTCTGGGGCACCGAGAAGGCCTGGATGTGCCTCGACGACGTGATGCAGATCCGCGGCGGACGCGGCTACGAGACCGTGCAGTCGCTGCTGGCCCGTGGCGAGAAACCCCATCCGGTCGAGCGTTTCATGCGCGACAACCGCGTGACCACCATCTTCGAGGGATCCTCGGAAATCATGCGCCTCTTCATCATGCGCGAAGCCCTGGATCCGCACCTCAAGGTCGCCGGCATCGCGCTCAACACCGAGCGGCCCTGGGGCGAGCGCGTGCGCAGCGCTTTCAAGTCGGCCGGTTTTTATGCGGCGTGGTATCCGCGCCAGTGGCTCCCGCTGCCCGCGGCGATGCCGGCGGACCTGCATCCGCGGCTGGCCGGCCACCTTCGCACGGTCTCCCGTCTGGCACGGCGCATGGCGCGCACGCTGTTTCATCAAATGGTGAAATTCGGCCCGCAACTGGAGAAACGCCAGGTGCTGCTTGGGCGCATCGCCGACATTGGCAGCGATCTTTTCGCCCTTTCCGCCACCTGTGTTTATGCCCAGTGGCGGCTCAAGGAAGGTGCGGTTGAAGCAAAGGTGCTGGCGCTGGTGGACGATTTTGCCCTGCAGGCACGGGCGCGGATCGAGGGGAATTTCCGGGGAGTCAAAGACAACTCCGACCACTCGGGTTATGTCCTCGCACAGCAGATTGTCGCGGGCGAGCACGAGTGGCTGGAGCAGGGGATCGTGTAGCGAGCGGCGACCGGAGGGGTGAAATTTCTGGTTCTGTAGAGGCACGCCAGCGAGCTTGCTCGCGCCGCAACTGAGCTCGCATGCGCGCTGGCCTACTGGGCGCCTGCAGAGCGGATCCTCGGACCCCGCCCTGCATGATAGAAACCACCGGGATTGGCGGCTATTGCTGTTGCAGGGACTGGGCCTTGGTCCAGCCACTCTGGGCAGCGCCGCGGTGCTGATGTTGGAGGCCGGACCAATGCGCCAAAGGCGCACAAGGGCTCGCTCGCCTCTGGCGAGTCCGGCCCTGCAGGGCAAGACACACAACGCCCGGTCGCACGGGCGGATTCACCTTTGACGCATCGGCGCCGGCTCGGCACACTGGCGGGTGACAACCCTCACGAACATGAACGAACTGCCTCCGCTGATGCGTGATCAGAGAAAGACGGACGCCGACCACCTGCGGCTCCTGGCGATATTCCAATTCATCTTTGCCGGCCTCGGTCTCCTCGCGCTGGGCTTTCTATTCCTGCACTACTCGCTCTTGCACCACTTTCTCGGCAATCCCGAGTTGTGGAAGCATCCGAGGGGCGGCGGCCCGCCGCCGGAGGAATTCTTCGCCGTGTTCAAGTGGATCTACGTCTTCCTCGGTCTGCTCATCATCACGGGCGGCCTGCTCAACATCATCTCCGGCCTGTGCATCGGCCGGCGCCGGCTGAGAACTTTCTCCTTGGTGGTGGGCGGCCTGAACTGCCTGCAGATCCCCTTCGGCACGGTGCTGGGTGTATTCATGCTGGTGGTGCTGCTGCGCGACTCGGTGCGTGAGGCGTACGCCGCCGCGGCGCAGCCGCCCGCCTGACCGGTCCCGCCGCACTGCGTCCACCCGTGGTTTCGCACCATCGGTGCCGGGTGGACGCGTTTTTTTGAGTATTCAGGCACGCCGGGCTTGTCGCAGCCGGATTGGCTTCCAACATGCAAGCTGTGCCCCGGGTTTTTCCGACCCTCATTCTCCCTTTGCTGCTGCTGGCGACCCTGACGCGGGCCGACGAAACGCCGGACGCGGTGTGGCGGTTGCTGGCGGGCAATCTGCCCGGCGAGGCGGCGGTTGCGCTCAAGTCCGCGCCACCGGCCGAACCCCGCGCCCGCGCCCTGGCGGAGGCGGTGGTGCTCACGGCCCGGCAGCCGCTCACCGATGAGCGGTTGCTCGAGGCGGAACGCCGGCTCGAGGCTCTGGCCGCGGTGCCGGACGAAGTGGGAGCGGCGGCCCTGTATCTGAACGGGCGGCTGCATCAGTTGCATTTCTCCGCTCCCGATTACGCGGAGGCCGCCCGCTACTACCGCCGGCTGGCGGAGCGCCAGCCGGCCAGTCCCTGGGCGCAGCTCGGTTTGGTGAAACTGGCCCTGCTCACGCTGCACGTGCTGCCCGAGCAGGCTGCACCCGCCGACCGCATGGCCGCGGCCGAGACCTTGTTGCCTCGCGTCACGCTGGCGCCTTTGCGGCGCGATCTGCTGATCGTGCTGGCCCGCGCCCGGCTCTTTCATGAGGTCGGGATGGAACGGGCGCGCTTCGATCTGCTGGCGGCGGATGCCATCGGCGGACTGACCGGGCTGGCGGAGGCCGATGTGGTGCTGCAGATCGGTGAACTGTCATTTCGCGCGGGCGATGATGCGCGGGCTGGGGAGTATTTCCGGCGTTTTCTGAAGAGCAACGACGCGGATCCGCGAGTCTACACCGTGGAGCAGCGGCTGAAAGCAATCGAGGCGCGGAAAGGCGGGCGATGAAATTGAAATTCACCCGCGGCCGGATCGCCCTGGTGTTCCTGGTGCTGGCCTACGCCGGTTCGGCGTGGTGGCTGTTCACCCGGGGCGGCGACGTGACGAGCGAAGGCCGCACCCGGATCAGCATTGCGCACTGGCAGATCGAGTACGGCCCTCCCGACGGCCTGGCGGCGGTGATCAAGCGCTACCATGAGCTGCGGCCGGACATCGAGGTCGAGCAGGTGCTCGTGCCCGGCCGCATGTACCGCCAATGGCTGCGCACCAATCTCGTCGGCGGCACCGGCGCCGACATCATCGAATACGGCTCCTTTCTGCCCGGCATGCGGGACGTGCCCGCCCGTTACTTCGAACCGATCACCGGGCTGATGAACGAGCCCAATCCCTACAACCGCGGAACGCCGCTTGAGAACGTGCCCTGGCGGAACACGTTTCATGACGGCCTGTTCAACGAGCAGCTCTACACGCCGGAAATCGGCCAGCTCTACTCGGTCACGCTCTGCCAGGTCACCATGCGCCTGTTCTGCAACGAGCGGCTCCTGCGGGAGATCGTCGGGGACGATCCCGCGTTCCGGATGCCGAAGACACTGGATGAGTTCCGGCGGCTGGCGGCGATGACGCAGGAATTTTCCCAACGCACGGGCCGCACGGTTTACACGCTGGCCGGGGCCAAGCTCAACGCGGAGTGGCTGCTGGAGTTCATGCTCTCGGCCACCCTGATGAACGTGAGCATGGAACTGGATCGGGACAGCCAGCTCACCCTCTACCTGCGGGATTACCAGATGGCCTACCTGCGCGGGCGCTGGAGCTACCGTCGGCCGGACGTGCAGGCGGCCCTGGGCGTCATCCGCGAACTCACGGCGATGATGCGGCCGGGTTTCATCCAGCTCGAGCGCGATGATGCCGTGCGGGAGTTCATGAACGGCC
>JBIJDP010000228.1:0-5035 GCA_044344065.1 Opitutaceae bacterium | reverse complement strand
AGTTCTTCACATGTATGCGGGGTATGAACGATCAAAGGAAAAAAGTAGTTGAGGGTGCCATGCGCTTGGCGGCGATCGAGAAGATGAAATTTGAAGCGACTGGCTTCTTGTCGAAATCCGAAATTTTTGTGGCACCTGATCGCGTAGACAGCGTCTTTCCGCGGCTGTCGGTTCGAAAGGTTAGGGAAAAAAGCGGCTGCAAATGAGAACGGAGCCCGCCCACCCGGCGGAACCAGCCTCGCCAAGCCGGCTGGCTTATCAAACGTCGGACAGAAAGTAGAATCCCTCACGACATGAATCCCTCCGGTATCCCGGTATTTGTCACAATGTGGCTGGTTGTGAATGCAGGGGCGCTGCTTGTGCTGGGTGTGCTGTCGTATGTCAGTAGTGTATTGGCCCTGGCATGGCTGGCGTCGTTCGATAAGTGGATGTATCTGAGAGAGCATAAGCATGAATTGGACAGTGGAGCAGAATCTCCTGATGCACCGGAAATGCCGCTGGAAGCCTGCCATACCGTGGCGCCGGTCTCGCCAAGCCGAGGTGGTTCATCGTAATGATTGGCGGAAGCTGGGCGGTCGTCGCCCCATCGCATGAAACCCGCCGCTTGATCAACGGCGGTTTTTTTGTGCCTATCTACCCCATGCTGCAGTCGCTCCACATCCGCAACCTGGCCCTGATTGAGGAAGTCAGCCTCGATTTTGAGGCCGGGTTCACGGCGGTGACGGGTGAGACCGGCGCGGGCAAGAGTATCCTCCTCGGGGCCCTGAGCCTGCTGGCCGGCGAGCGGGCCGACAAAACGGTGATCCGCCAGGGCGCCGCCGCCTGCGAGGTCGAGGCCAGCCTATATTTTGAAAAGCCCGCCCGGATTGACGCCATCCTCGCCGCCTTGGAACTGCCGGCCTGTGAGGAGGGCGTGCTGATCCTCAAGCGCAGCCTGACGCGGGAGAAGGCGCCGAAGATCACGATCAACGGCAGCCTCGCGACCCTGGCGGCGCTGCAGCAGCTCGGCGAGCACTGGGTCGATTTTCACGGGCCCAGCGAACCGCGCCGGCTGCTCAAGGAGAACTGCCAGCTCGAGCTGCTCGACCTGTTCGCCCGGGCCGGGGCGGCATTGAACACCTACACGGCCCATTATCGGGGCTGGCGCGCCCTGCAGTCCGAGCGCGAGCAGCTGGCGAATGAAACCCGGCTGGCGCCGGATCAGGTGGAATTCCTCCGCAATCAGCTGGCTCGCATCGAGGCCCTGGACCTGAGCGCCGAGGCGACGGCGGAACTGGAGCGCGATTTCCAGCGCATGAGCCGCGCGCAGGAATTGATCGGGCTGTCCGGCACCCTGGCCGCGGGACTCACCGGTGAGGACGGCGTGCAGGGCCGGCTCGGGGCGCTGCTCCGCGAAGCCCGCACCCTGGAGAATCTGGATCCCGCGAGTCGCGCGCTTTCCGAACGCCTGGCCTCGGCCGTGGTGGAGCTGAATGACCTGGGGGCTGAATTCGAGGCCCTGAGCCAGCAACTGCAGTTCGATCCGGAACAGGCGGAGCTGCTCACGGCCAAAATGAACACCTGGCTGGAACTGAAGCGCAAATATGGCGGCGATCTGCCGGCCGTGCTGTCGGCGCGGGATGACATGCGCCGGCGGCTGGAGGCGCAGGGCGACCTGGCCGGGGCGCTGGCCCGGCTGGACAGGGAGATCGCCACGGCCCTGAAGGCCGCCCGGCAGTCGGCCCAGGTCCTGCGCGTGCTGCGGGAAAAGGCGGCGAAGGAACTGGCGCGGGCGGCGGCCAAGAACATCGCGCGGCTGGGTTTTGCGAAGGCTGATTTCCGCATCGAGATCCAGCCCCTGCCCGAACTGGGGGCGGCCGGGGATTGCCGATGTGAATTCCTCTTTTCACCCAACGTGGGCGAAGCGCCCCTGCCGTTGGGACGCATTGCCTCCAGCGGTGAGCTCGCCCGCGTGATGCTGGCCCTGAAGGCGGTCCTGGCCGATCTGGACGACGTGCCGCTGCTGGTGTTCGACGAGGTGGATGCGAATGTGGGCGGTGAGATCGGCAGTGTGGTCGGCGAGACCATGGCGGACATCGCCCGCTGCCATCAGGTACTGTGCGTTACGCATCTGCCCCAGGTTGCGGCGTATGCCACCTGTCATCTCGTGGTCAACAAGGACCAGTCGAAGGCCCGGGCCGAGGTCACCATCGAGCCGATCCAGGCCGCGCGTCAGGCCCGCATCAGCGAACTGGCCCGCATGCTGGGCGACCGCAATGCGAAGAGCGCGCTGGCGCACGCGAAGGAACTGCTCGGGAAACGGGAGTAGCGCGTTGCGCTGGGAGTTGGGAGATCGGAGATCGCAGTTGGGTGAAAGTCGCAGCCTTGCAGCGGCCGCTACGACTTCGCCAATTCGCAGATCGCGTGCACCCGCTCCAACGCCATCTGCATCAGGTCGAGGGGAGCGCGGGCCTGCTTGATGAAATTATGGCTGCCCTCCTCGATGCGGCCGATGCGGGTGGCAAGCACTTCGGCGCTGTAGGCATCGGAGACCAATCGGATGGCCTCGGCTTGGCCGACGCAGGCCACGATCTGCTGCATCAATTCCTTCTTGGTGGGCTTTTCCATGGGCGGAATCGTTGGCCGAATGGAGGGCGCTTGTCGAAGGTGAATTTGGCAAAGGGACCGGCTATCGGATTCTACAGGAGAAAGCAGAGGGATCGGAGTTGCCGTGGGTAGCGCTCGCCCTCAGGACGGACGGAGCGATAATCGCACGCGTGGGCCAACGGCCCGCCCGGAGGTCGGGCCCTACCCAATGGATTCGCGACTATTCGGGTCAATTCGCGCTTGGGACGGATGGCTCCGCCAGCGCACCAACGGCAGGGCGGCGACGGCGATGAACGCGAGCTGGCTGACGATGAAGGCGCTCAGCCACCAGAAGGCGGCGTCCATGAAACCATAGCTGTGCAGGCCGACGCCCAGCATGTTGGTGCCAAACCAGCTCCAGCTCGTCACAATGTTGCCGAACACGGCCAGCATCATCAGTCCGCGCGGCCTCACCAGGCCGCCCCAGCGGGCGTGGAGGATGATGGCGTTCCAGAGGACGATGATGAGGGCGCCGTTTTCCTTCGGATCCCAGCCCCAGAAGCGGCCCCAGGACTGGTCGGCCCAGATGCCGCCAAGGACGGTGCCGATGAGGCTGAAGAGCGTGGCGAAGCACACAATGCCGTAGACCATGCGGTTGAGCGCATCAGCGGTCGGCTGGTCGAGCGACGGGGTGAAGACCCCGCGGACGATGTAGATGAGCGCAAGGAAGCCGGCGAGGAAGGTGGCCGCGTAGCCGATCGTGATGACCACGACATGGGTGGCCAACCAGAAGTTCGAGTCGAGCACGGCCCGCATCATTTCCAGGGTGTCGCCGCCCAATGACAGGTGGTGGGCGATGAGCAGGGTGCCAAAACCGATCAGACCGGCGGCGACACTGCCGATGGCGTTCTGATAGATGGCCTCAAGCAGCAAGCAAAGTCCGACGGCGCCCCAGCCGACGAAGAGCGCGGATGAATACAAATTGGTCACGGGCGGGCGGCCCTCGAGCCACATGCGGGTGGCGATGCCGGCGGTCGTGGTCACAAAGGCGAGGACCATCAGCCAGAAGGCGGAGCGCCCGAGGACTTCGGGGAATTTGAGCCAGGAGACGATGCCGAGGAGAAAGACCAGGGAGAAGAGTTTCAGGCTGCGGTCGAAGGGATCGATTGCATTGAAGCGGGTTTCGGCACCGGTCTTGCCCATGGCGGCGGGCAGGCGGCGGCTGAGTTCGGCGCCATAGAGCTCGACGATCTTGTTGAACTGCTCCGGCTGGTGGTTCCGCCAGGCATGGGCGAGGCCGGCATAGGCCATGACCGCCGGGTTCAGGGAGCCCGTCTGGATCGTGTCAAGAATCGCATTGCCAGCGGTCTTCCAGGCGGTAGGAGCGGCGGCGGGATCAGCGGGCGGAATGGCGAGGATGCTGGTGGCTCCGCCCATGAAGTCATAGCGCGGGGCGAGGTCCATGATGGTCTGGAAGGCCTGCTGGTCGTAGCTCTGGCCGGCCTGCCGGGCGCGCACGGCGGCGATGCCGGCGGGCAGGCCCTGCTGAAAGCGCATGAGCTCGCCCAGGAAATCCGCCGATCCGGGCATCACCACCATGTGCTTAAGCTCTAGGTAGTGGCGGATGTTGCCGTAAAGCTGGATGACCGCGCGTTGGAACGGAGTGCGCGTCTGGGCCTCGACCGGCGCGGCCAGTTGCGACTGGCGCTCCAGTTCGGTGAGCCGGGGCTCGAGCTGCCTGAAGGTGAAACGGGAGCGCGTGGAAGGAAGGAAACCAAGGATCGCGAAGGTGTGCTTGAGGCCGCTGTCGTAGGTGATTTTGGTGTCGCTTTCCGTCAGGCCCATGAGCGTGAGCAACTCGGGGGAATCGATGCGGAAGGTCGGGTAGGTGTCGGCTTTCTCGGGAGAGAACAGGACATCGGCCAGCCAGGAGGATGGATTGGCGGCATAGGGGGCGGCGACGGCGGGGTCGCTCACCCGCTGGCGGCCCTGCAACTGGAGCAGGGAACTCCGGGCGATGGTGTCGAGGGGCTTGATGCGTCCGTTGGCCAGCACCGGCAGGCGTCCGAAGGCGGCGAGATCGCGGCCGGAGTCGTCGGTTTTGTCCCGGAAGGCTGCGACCAGGTAGGCGAGGCCAAGGAGCAGGACGAGGATGGGGATGTAGCGATTCACGCGGAAGGGAGGGCGGGCTTAACCACGGATTTCACGGATGACACGGATTGGAAATTCAAGCTGAAGCGATGGCCACAAAAGGCACAGGAGGCGCAAAAGCAGCAGGCAATGCTGTGCCTCTTGGGGCCATTCGCATTCGTTTGCTTTTCTCATCCGTGTCATCCGTGAAATCCGTGGTTAAAATTTAGTGTCGCATTATGCCGTCGGCATCGCGCGGCGTCTGGACACGAAGGCGAGGAGGGAGATACCGAATTGTACCAGCAGGCCGGCGGACATGAGGACGCAGGCGACGTAGGGC
>JBIJDP010000227.1:0-5038 GCA_044344065.1 Opitutaceae bacterium | reverse complement strand
ATGGCACTGTGCAAACCGAGAAAGCCACCCGGGTGCTCACTGTGGCAGAGAATTCGCAGGGCAATCCGCACGCCACCCTCGACCTGAGCCGCTGCTATACCGGGCTGCCACCGGAGGCCGTGGTATTGCGCGACTTGTGGATCGGGAAAACTGATCAGCCGTTCATCGTCTTGCGCGACCGGTTCAAGGGCCTCAACCAGAACACAGAGATTCAAAACCACTGGCTCGGCGGCATGCACTTGGCCTGGGCCTTCGTTTCAGGTTGGGCGCGCCTGAGCGATGGCGCGAACGCACTCTGGCTGGGAACCCCCGGCGACGCCTTTGCGCCGGCGCGGCTCGTCCGCCATCCCGGTTCGCGTGGACCACTGACCCTGGGGCATACGTCAATTCTCGCCGAGGGCGCAGGCACGCGCTGGTGGGTATTGTGGGGTGATGAGTCGGGTGGCTGGACCCCGCCGAATCTATCCGTCGGATCAAACGAATTGAAAATCACCCTGCCGGGCCAACCGGGCATCGTGCACAAATTCGGTTAGCAACATCTCCGGGGTATTGGAGGTAGCAACAAGGGGCGCAGCTTGGCTGCGCCCGTTTGATTCCCGCAACGCGCATGACGCGAATGGGCGCACACGAGGTGCGCTCTCTACGCCAAGCCATCGCCCGTCACGAACACCGTTTCCTCACCCTGCCCCCGGTTGCGCGTGACTTGGATGACCGGCCGGTTGCTGCGCGCCACCCCACCCTCGTTGAGATCACACTGCACGCGGTCGGTCCCCCAGGAACCGGTGACCGTGAAGACCACCGACTCCCGGCCCTGCTCGACCCGTACCTGCGGTTCGGTCGCCCAGGCGTTCTTGCCCAATGGGAACGGCAACAGAATCGCCGCGATCGTCATGGTCTTCGCCGGCTCAACCTGTGTCAGCACGAGGTTGTGCGTCAGGACCACCCCTTCCGCGCCATATTGGCCGGTGACGGCCTTCAAGGCGCGCCCGCTGCCGACGGCCAGCAGCATGCCGGCTTTCTCGCCCTGCAGGCGGATCAAGCCCGACTTCAAATCAACGTCCTTGATGGGGGCGCAGGAATGATAATTCCACTCCAGTCCCGTGTCGTTCGCCTGCACATCATCCAGGATGAGGAAGTAATGCGGCCGGACAAACAGCACCCGCCGCTTGTACCTGCCGAAGGCCTTGTAGGAATTGCCAAGGTCGGCCGCGATGTAATCGCACTGCTCCCCGAATTTGACCTGCTCAAGCACCACGGAGTGCTCCGGGTCCTTGTAATCCTGGTCCGCCCCGCGGAGCGAAACCAGGTTGTGATACGGCGTGGCCTTGTAGAAAAGATGCGCCGGATCCTGGTACTTGATGGTCCCGGGATCGGCCGCGAAGCGCTCGCCGTAGGCTTCCATGATGACCTCGCCCTTGTCGCTGTGCGTGTGCTCGAAGGTCTGCGGACCGCCCTCGAACATGAACAGGATGTCGCCGTGCCGGCAGCCGGTGCGCAGGAAGATGCGGTCGCAGACCTCGAAGGTCTTCGCCGGCGGCAACTGCGGCTGCCGCGGCGCCTCCTCGACGCACATGAGAAACTCCATGAGCCCCGACAGCGAGCAGGCACCCGCCATGCGCTTGCCGAAGAACGCGCTTCCGGGGGGATTGGGCCGGCGGCCAAAGTATTCGTGCCAGAGCCAGAAGGCGTTCGGGTCATTGTAATACTTCGCGAAGAACATGAACGAACTGTTCATGAAGTTGTAACCCACGCCCTCGATGTTGTCGCTCAGCGGCAGGAACGAGAGCCGGTCCCGCGCCAGCGAACGGAGATGCATCAGGTAATCGATCGTCAGGCCGAAGTGCGCCGGCGCATAGTCCTGCACCTTCCAGCCCTTGTGACGACAGATGGTGAGGAGGGCGGAGACGGCGTGCTGTGTGGTGTATTCCCAATAACCCGGACCCTCGTTCGACGCGCCGTTCACCTTGTAATAATTGTTCATCATGCGCGGGAACCACTTGATCCCCCGCTCCAGGATTTCCTCCACGTCCGGATGACTGCGCCGCGCCACGAGGCACGCGCACATGAGTCCCGCCGTGTAGACCGCGCCCTGATTGCTGCTGAGGAGATAGCCCTCGCCGTTCAGGCGCAGGTACATGTCGAGCCACGGCAGCGCCTTCTCGTAGAGCGCGTCCTCGACCTCGCGCCGCTCGGCCGCGGACAAAAGCGGATAAATGAAGTCATAGCACGTCGCCACGCATTCGGCGGTGGAGCCCTCGATGAACGGCGCGCGGTAACCGGGCTGGCCGCTGGGAATGCGGCTGGCAAAACCGCACTGCCACGTGGTGCACCGCAGCGTGGTGAAAAGCGCCCGCCGCGCGGTCTGCCCATGGCGCAAGTCGCCGGTCAGCGCATAGGACACGGCACCGTAGACCATGCAGCTGTTCACATCATACATCTCGTTCGCCGGCGAAACCCGGCGCTCGCAACCCTGGTTGCCAAGATCCACCGGCAGGTAGCGCCCGGCATATTGTTCGGGCTGGTAATCGAGATGGGCCACCGCCTCGGCGACAATCTCGTCGGCCATTTTCTTCAGCGTGCCGGGCTTTTTCGCGGACTCGCGCAACTGCAGGAACTCCGCACGGCCGATCATGAGGCCGACCGGCAGGATATTTTGTTCAAGGTTTTCCACCTGCGCCGGCGGCGGCACGGCCGGGATGCCCCACGCCTCGCCGGCCTTGGCCGGATCCGTGCCCTTGCGCTCCAGCAAAATCCAGCGGATCGAGGTCGCGACCTGCACGTCGAGAGTCTCCTTGATCTCGGTCTCGGCCTGCTCGAGCTCGATGGTCAGCGCCGTCAGGCGCCGGCCCGAGATGGGCGCGCGCATCTCATCGCCGCCGCCGAGTCCGCGTCGACGGTCGATCGCGCGCACGGTTTGGCCGTCAATCTCCAGCACCAGGCTGAAATTGGCCCGGATATCGGTGGCGGTGAACAGCGTCACCGCCTGGTACGCCCCGAGGTCGACATTCATGCGCCGCGTGTAGGCGGTCTGGTGCCTGCGGCCGGGCTTTTGGAGATAACGCAGGTTCGCATACATCCAACCCACGTCGAGGGACTGCTCGCCCTCGGGCAGGGTGATGCCGCCCGTGTGGGACCAATCACTCCGGTCCCACATCCGCGGGGCCAGGAAGTTGATCACCATATCCTCGTAAGGCGTGACCTTGATCAGCGGGCAATCGTCCGGCCATGTCACCAATCCAAACTCCAGCACCGTCCCGGCAAACGTCGCGCTGCCCGCCGCGAAGCGCACACGCCTGATCGCATGCAGTCCGGCCGGTTCACCGATTTTGGCCAGCGACGAGATCGTGAAATACATCGTGTTCCAGCCCGACCACTCGACCACGAAGCTGGTCTTGTAGCCGACCGTCACCGCGGCCGTATCATCCCCGCAGTCCAGGTACACATCCACGAACTGCATGGTCATCCGGTTGGACTTCACCGGCAGGCCGATGGCCCAGACCTTGCGGCCCGGAGCGGGTGCGGTGAGATCCGCGGCAAACGCGTTGGCGACGCTGGTGTCCCAGGTGTGGAGGACGGTTTCCTCATTCGCGTTGCCGGTGCAGTTCGCAAATGCAGTGCTTGGATTGGGAGCGATGGTCGGGTTTTTCATGGACTAAAAAGGGTCGTGGCCCGGGCTCGCCGGCTAAGTCGGGGCTTGGGCGGTTGACTCGACCGGCGCCCCACCCGGTTCCGGAGGAGTGAAGCCTTGGTCGCCGCCGAGTTTCCTCCACTGCAGGAACAGCGTCCAGTTCGCGATCAGCGCCATGGCCGTGAGAAAAGCGCAAAACAGGTAGATGAAGCGGTAATCGCTGATCGCGGTCAGCAGTTTGCCCACGAGGGGCGGGGCAATGATCAGACTCGTAATGCCCAAGACCGTGTTGGCGGCCAGAAACTGCCCGTAGCGGCTCCGCGGCAGCAGCCGGGGTAACAGCGCCATGTAGGCCCCAAGATACACCGCAATGGCGGCCTGGTTGATGCACAGCCAGAGCAGCAGACTGTTGGCGTCATCGATCAACCAGTAGCAGAGGAGGAAGCTCACGCTTTCCAGGAACATCCCCACGACCGCCACCCGCATGGGATGAAAACGGTCCACAAAGGAACCGACCACCAGGAAAACGGGAATCTGGATCAGAAAGGTCCAGCCCTTCACCTTGCCAAATTCATCGAGCGACAGCTCCAGGGTCGGGGCATAGCCGGGTTGACCAGCCTTGGTAGCGAAAAAAATCAGGAAGGCCATCGGAGCGAGCGACGCCCAGTTGAAAAAGGTCGCCACATAGAAATTGAGGTAGAAGGGATGCGTGAAACACTCCCGCAGATAGCCCTTGAACGCCCCGAGGCGGCCGCCCGGCGCCTTGGGCGGCGGCGGGGGATAATCCCCTTCCTTCACGCGCCAGGCGATCAGGGAAAACACCACGGCGTAGAGGCCTCCGATCAGGGCGTAGACGAGAAAAGTGGACTCCTCGATCCACGGGAGCGCCCACCGGGTGAAGGCCAGGCTGCCCAAGGCGCCCAGCGCCCGGTAAAACCCCGTGAATTTGCCGATGACCTCGGGCGGGATCACATCGGCGATCAGGCAACCATAGGACTGCACGAGAAAGGCGTTGCAGAGCATGAATGCCACCATGCCGCACAGGATCCACACGATCGTGCATCCCGCGCTGGTGACCTGTGCGCCCAGGCCGAGCCAGGAGAGGGCCTGATAAACGAGGACCCCCGCCGGGGCGGACGCCCCGAGGAGAAGGATGCAGAGCACCAGGGGCGCAATGCTCCACAGCATAAACGGCCGACGCCGGCCCAACGGGCCGCGGTGGCGGTCGCTCCGGGCCCCCACCATCGGATACCAGAAAAAGGCCACCAGGGATGAGAGGCTGACCTTGAAGCCGATCAGGGTGTCGCTGGCCCCCGCCCACCGCAGTTGCAGCGGCAGCGCCGTCGAGGGCAGCATTTGCAGCAATTGGAAGAAAACCACGCCCAGCAGCATCCAGAACATCACCTGCAC
>JBIJDP010000226.1:0-5045 GCA_044344065.1 Opitutaceae bacterium | reverse complement strand
TCATTGACACCGCCGGCATCAAGGCCGCCACCAAGCTCGCCTCGCCGGTCGAATATTTTTCCCGGTTGCGTTCGCTTGATGCGATCAAGAACACCGATGTCGTCTTCCTCGTGCTCGACGCGATCGAGGGCGTGACGCAGCAGGACAAGGCGATCGCGGGCGAGGCCATCAAGGAGCACAAGCCCATCATCGTCGTCGTGAACAAGTGGGATCTCGTGCGCCAGGCCTTCAAGACGCAGGGCGGATTCAAGCCCTACGACAACGAGCGCGACTACCGGGAGAAATACGAGCACGCCCTCTTCGAGAAACTGTATTTCACGCCCGGGGCGCCCCTGATCTTCGTCTCCGCCATGAGCGGCTACGAGGTGGACCGCATGCTCAACGCCGCGGTGAAGGTCCATCGGATGCTCGATACCAAGCTGACGACCGCGAAGCTCAACAAGATCATCGGCTACCTGACCGAGCGCACCCCGCCGCCGTCCGTCGGCGGCAAGCGCTTCCGCGTCTACTATGCGACCCAGACCGGCAACCGGCCGTTCCGCATCAAGCTGTTCTGCAACCGCGAGGAAAAGCTCACCGAGCAGTACCGCCGCTACCTCGAGGCCGGCCTCGTGAAGGAGTTCGACCTGGCGGGATGCCCGATCTACTTTGATCTGGTCGGCAAACAGAAGCACGAGCCCGGACTCTCGTTCTCCGCCATGCGCGAGGCGCAGGAGAAATCCCGGAACCGCGGACCCAAGGCGAAGTGGAAGGCGGCGGAATCCGGTGAATCTTCCCATGAAACGCTCGAAGACTGATTATCGCGGCGGCGCGGCCATCACGCTGCGCAGCCGTTCACTGGAACTGGCCGTCACGACCGACGTCGGCCCGCGCGTGGTCGCCCTGCGCAGCCTGAAGGGCCGGGCCGGCAACCTGTTCCTTGAATTTCCCGCCGACGAAAAACCCTATCACGGCTTCTACCTCCGCGGCGGACACCGGCTCTGGCATTCGCCCGAGCACATCGTCCGGACCTACCAGCCGGATGACTCTCCACTGGCGATCAAGGAATTGCCCGCCGGCCTGGCCCTGATCCAGCCGGTGGAGGCAAAGACCGGCCTGCAGAAAGGCGTGAAGCTGGAACTGCCGGCGGAGCGCACCGTGAAGGTAACCCACACGCTCGCGAATCGCGGACTCTGGCCCGTGAAGTGCGCGCCCTGGGCGCTGACCATGCTGCGCGGCGGCGGTTACGGCGTGATCCCCTTGCTGCCGAAGGGCAGCCATGCGGATGGCGATCTGCTGCCGTCCTATGCCCTGGTGCCGTGGACGTACACGGATCTGTCGCTGCCGGTCTGGGAACTGCAGCGTGACTTCATCGGCATCAATGTGCCGAAGGCCACGCAGGCGCAGAAACTGGGTCTCACCAATTACCCCGGCTGGTCGGCCTACTGGCTCGCCGGCACGGTGTTTGTGAAATACGCCCGCGTCCTGCCCGGGGCCACGTATCCCGACCTTGGCTCCTGTTACGAGGCCTTCACGAACGGCGCGATGATCGAGTTCGAAACCCTCGGGCCGCTGGCGGACATCGCACCCGGTCGCAGCGTGACGCACGTTGAATACTGGACCGTTCTCGACGGCATGGCGAAACCCGACAACGCGGCCGCCTTTGCCAAGCTGGCCGGCAAGGTGCGGTCGTGGCTGAAAACCCTGAGGTGAGCGTCCTGCGACTCGTCTTCCTCGGCTCCGATCCCATCGCCCTCCCGCTGCTCGATTGGCTGGCGGGAGAAGGCGGGAAATGCGCCGGCGTCGTCGGAGTCTTCACCCAGCCGGACCGTCCCGCCGGCCGCGGCCAGCAGGTGGCGCCCAATGCCGTCAAGCAATGGGCGCAGGCGCGGCAGCTGCCGGTGTTTCAACCCGCGAAGATCACCCCGGAAGCGTGCGCGCAGCTCGCGACGCTGCAGCCCGATGTCGTGCTGGTCATGGCGTACGGCCAGATCCTGCCCGATGCCATGATCGCGATCCCGCGTCTCGGGACCCTGAACCTGCACACTTCGCTGTTGCCGCATTACCGCGGCGCCTCGCCGATCCAGACCGCCGTGGCTTCGGGTGAAAAAGTCACGGGCGTGAGCCTCATGCGGATTGTGCGTCAGCTCGATGCCGGGCCGGTCGCGGACGTGGAGCGCGTGGCGGTTGACGCCCTGGACACTGCTTTAGAGGTGGAGGGAAAACTGGCGGCGGCGTGCGTGCCTTTGCTGGCGCGCAGTCTGCCGCGGCTGGCGCAGGGGACGCTGACCTTTGCCGAACAGGATCACGCGGCGGCGACGTTCTGCCGCAAGCTTGCCAAGACGGACGGCACGTTGGATTTCAGCCGGCCTGCTGCCGAACTCGCCGTGCGCATTAACGGCCTGTTTCCGTGGCCGGCGTGTGCGGTCGGGATCGGGGGTCAGGCGGTGAAGTTCGGGCGGGCGGATGCACCAGTTGCTGGCGAGACAGGTAGCGTTCCCGGGGAAGTGCTCGGTGCTGACGCGGCCGGTTTGCTCATCGCGACGGGGCAGGGGACTTTACGCGTGCACCGTCTGCAGCGGCCGGGCGGGCGGATGCTGCCGGCGGCAGAGTTCCTGCGGGGGTTTCCCATCGCCGTCGGCACGCGGCTGGAGTCGCACGCCGTGCCCCCGCTTGTGGCCCGCGAGCCGTTCCGACGGTAGGCTTGTTTTTCCAGGGCCATCCCGCAAGCTGGCCGCCATGTCGCACAGAATTCTACCCGGGTTGATTTTCCTGGCCCTCGTCTCGGTCGCGCCGGCCCAAAACCTCCAGTTTGAGATGGCCAGCATGCGGGAGGATGTTCGCGGCCTGGTCCAGCGGGTGGGCGAACTCACCTTGCGCGTGGAGCAATTGGAGCGGGAGAATGCCGAGCTGCGCAGCAAGACCAGCAGCTCCGACTATGCCACCCTTGCACAGCTCAACGAGGCCGTGGCGGAATTGAACCGCAATTTGAAGGCGGTTTCGGCCGCAACCAAGAGCGAGACCCTGCAGCAGGTGGCCGGGCAGATGGAGCGGCTCGCGAAGCAGACGAACGCGGCCATCGATTCGCTCGCCAAGGGCATGGCCACGCGTCCGGCGGTGAACAACATCTTCACCGAGGACTATCCCAAGGAGGGCGTGAGCTACACGGTGCAGAAGGGTGACACGCTGTCGTCCATCGCCACCAAGAACGGCGCGCGCATGCAGGACATCATCAACGCCAACAAGATCACGGATCCCACGCGCATCCAGGTCGGGCAGACCCTTTTCATTCCAACCCCCGCCGCCAAATAACATGAGCGCAGCCCACAAATCCCGCCTTGGTCGCGGCCTCGGCAGTCTGATTGCCAAAGCCACTCCGGTTCCAGCCGCCGCGGCTGCGCCCCAGGTCGCGCCCGTGGCGGCACCGCCTTCCGCGCCCAGTGCGCCCGGATACAACGAGATTCCCGTGCACAGTGTGGAGCCCAGCCCGTACCAGGCCCGCCGGGAGATACCGCCGGACCAGTTGGAGGAACTGGCGGCAAGCATCCGTTCCGAGGGCCTGCTCCAGCCGATCGTGGTCCGGCAGAGCGGCGACAAATACCAGCTGATTGCCGGCGAGCGCCGCTGGCGCGCCTTCCAGTTGCTCAAGATCAAGAGCATCCCGGCCCGCGTCGTGCAGGCGAGTGATGCGACCTCGGCAACACTCGGTTTGATTGAAAATCTGCAGCGCGAGGGCCTGAACCCCATTGAGGAAGCCCACGGCTTCGCCAGCCTGATCCGCGACTTTGACCTCACGCAGGAAACCGCCGCGGACCGCGTGGGCAAGGGCCGGGCGACCGTGGCCAACACCCTGCGGCTCCTGACGCTGGACGCGGAGATCCAGGGATACGTCGGCAAGAACCTGATCAGCGTCGGACACGCCAAGGTGCTGCTGGGCCTGGCTGATGCCGGCGAGCGCACGATTCTCGCGCGGCGCATCATCGAGGAAGGACTCAACGTGCGGGCCACGGAAAAGATCGTGCAGACCGGCAAAGCCGTGCCGGTCGGCGGCACCAGGCATCGCACCCGCCGTTTGCCGGCCAAGGACAGCGCCGCGGTGGCCGACATCGAGAAACGACTCACCTCCCATCTGGGCGCCCGCGTGGCGGTCATTCACACGCCGAAGAAGGGCCGCATCGTCATCGAGTATCGCGGCAACGAGGATTTGCAGCGCTTGATCGAGAAGCTCGGCGTGACGCTCTGAGGAGGCCCAAGTAGGGCAGGTCACAGATCTGCCCTACTTGCGATCCGAGACGGCACTCCAGCCTTATTTCCGCTTCAGCTCGAAGCCCGGCAGCAGCTTGTCGGTCGCGATCTTCCGGTAGAGATCCTTCATCGCGTCGTTGGCGGAATCCTCGTAAGCAGTGGCCATGCGCCAGCGGTCTCGGGAATGCGTCCAGGAAATGCCGGTGCCGGCAAACAATCCCAAGTGGGTCTCGGTTTTACCAATGGTGAGCTTGGCGCTGAAAGTGCACTGCACGTTGCCGGTCATATCCAGGCGCCATTCGGTCAGGACGAGTTCGAGGGCGGGCAGGGTGTCCTTTAAGTCGCCCGGGTGGGCCGCGTAACCGACGGTGCCCTTGAATCCCTGCCGGCGGAAGGTTTCCTCCATCCGGTACGCCAGGGCTCGGGCAATGTCGTCATCCAGCATGGGACGGAAGGTGGGCGGCACGCTGATAAACACCTGAAAGGCCGGCTCTTCAGTGGCCTTTGGCTTGGCGGCGGCTGGGGTGGCGAATACGATCAGGGTTCCGAGACACAACAGGGAACCGTAAGTGAGAGAGCGCAGTATATTCATGTTGGGGTGGGAACTGAAGACTTTGGCGACCGCCATGGGGCGGTTTTGTTGCATCAAATGTCGTGGAAACGGTTCTTCCGGCCAACCCGGAACCGTGCATTGACAAACCGCCCTCCAATCGGATGCTTTCGACCTTTCATATGAGCATTGTCCTCGGAATCCTGACCTTTGTCCTGATCCTTATCTCCGTTTTTCTCATCCTCGTGGTGCTGGCCCAGAAGGCCAAATC
>JBIJDP010000225.1:0-5047 GCA_044344065.1 Opitutaceae bacterium | reverse complement strand
CTTTAATCTCGATCCCCTAACAATAGGGGAGCGGAGATCCGTACCTACATTCCCCTGATACTTCCTACAATAGAATCTGGGTGCCTATGGGCTTTTGTGCCTCTTGCGCCTGCCCTCCGTAGGCTCGGCGAAGGAGGGGCCATCCTCTGATCCGTGAAATCCGTGTGATCCGTGGTTAACAGGATTCAGGTTTTCTTGGAGAGGGCCTTGTCGGCGGGGAGGTCTTGGCCGGACCAGGCTTTTTCCCAGGTGGTGGAAACGTCGGGGGCCGACCAGAAGGGGTCGGAGGAATCGAGGCCCAGCGGGAGCAGGGCCGTGCTGCAGAGATAGAGGCTGCCGGTGGAGATGTAGTGCTCGGCCAGTGCAGGCTGTGATCCGGCCAGGCCGATGCGGAGCCAGCCCTGCGCGTCGAATGTGCCCGGCGCCCCGAGGGTGCGCTGCATGACGGCGGTCAGCGCCCGGCGCACCTGGGCCGGTGGGAGGGTCGGCGGCAAGCCGTGCCGCCACGCGGCGAGCGCCAGACCCTGAAACGCCCCGGCGCGATAGGGAATCGACCGACCCAGCACGGGATAAGAGCCGTCGGGAGCAATCAGCCTTTCCTGCACCGCGGCGAAACGCGCGAGCCGGGCGCCGGCCTCGGCATGGAATTTGGCCCACTCCTCCCCTTCCCCGGCGATCACCCCGAGGATATCCACCAGCATGGGTTGGATGACGTAGGAGTTGTAGTAGTCGGTGTGAAACTCCGGGCCGTCGCCATACCAGCCGTCGCCGGCGTACCACTCCTGGTGCCGGCGCAGGCCGTAGTGGAGTCGCTCATCAATCCGCGCGACCCCGAACCGGTGCAACGCCACCTCGACCATGGAGGCGAAGAGAACCCAGTTGCTTTCCCCGGGCCGAATAGTGCGCGTGGCCTGCAGCGCCGTGATGACGTTGGCTCGCACGCGCGGCGCGAGCGGATTCCACAGGGCCGTGGGGGCGCGCAGCAAGGCCTGGGCGAGAAAGGCCGCGTCCACGAGCGGCTGGGCTCCGGCTGAGAAATTGACGAAGTCGGGCGAATGCGGATCGGTCGCCGCATCAATGGCCTCGCGGGCCACGGCCGGCCAGTCGCCGCAGTCTTTCCCCAGCTCGAACCAAGGTGCGAGACCGCACAGGAGACGTGCAAACCCCTCGAGGTGAATGAAGGGTCGGCGCTCCGCCGGATCCGCCGCCTCGACCGGCATCGTCGTCTTGAGCCGGCGGGCGGCCAGGGCGGGCAGGAGCGGCGAAGCCAGCTGCTCCGCCCATTGGCACCAGCGCTGGCGCACCGATTGTTCTGCCGGGGAGCCGACCGGCGGTGCTGGCCGGGCGTTCAAGTTGCCGGAGGCCCCGGCGGCGCTGGCGACGGCCATGATTTTCACGAAGTCACGACGGCTGGTTTTTCTGGGCATGAACGTAAAAGCCCGGACAGCTTAACCACGGATTTCACGGATGACACGGATGAAATCCTGGCTCACGCGGAGGACGCGGAGCTGTTTGGCCACAAGAGGCTCAAAAAAACCGGAATAAAATTAGTTCTTACCGGAGGCAGCAGAGGGAGCAGAGAACAAACTTTTGTTTTCGCTGGCCTGCCAATCGGCCCTGGAATTCAGACTTCGGGTAGCAAATATCCAATTTT
This sequence comes from Opitutaceae bacterium, assembly GCA_044344065.1. Classification (GTDB taxonomy): domain Bacteria; phylum Verrucomicrobiota; class Verrucomicrobiia; order Opitutales; family Opitutaceae; genus UBA2377. The sequence continues at coordinate 3,393 of JBIJDP010000225.1, read as the reverse complement.
CCAGGGTCGGCAGTATCAGTAGCCAAACCTCCGCTTCCTCTGCTTCCTCCTGTAAAAAATCCGAAGCCTGCCCGGACATGTTCCCAATCCGTGATATCCCTGAAATCCGTGCAATTCGTGGTAGATCGTTGCAGGCCGGGTGGACGGAGCCCGAGGGGGCAACCCCGTCCACCACTTCTAGCCACACACACTACCTATCCAATTGACTCGGACGGCATCAGCGTACGCAGGCCGAGGAGCGCGGTTTCGACACGGTCAAAGACAGGCAGGCCGGCCGCGCGGAAAGCCTGACGGTAGCTGTCGTAGTCCGCCCCGGCATCCACCACCACGGCGATGGGCTTGCCGTGTTGGTCCCGCAGCCCGGCCAGCGCGGCGGCGAACGGCGCGGCCTCGGTGGTGCCGGTGCTGAGCCGCTTGGTGAAAGGCACGAGCCCGACGACAAGCACGCCGCCCGCGCCGAGTACGATGTCTGCCGCACTGAGAAACGCGTCCTCGCCGGCCATCGGCGTGAGATCGAGCGGCAATTGCGGAGTAACGAGCCCGGAAAGCTGATGACGGGTCAGTGCGTCCGTAAGCGCCTCGCGCGCGGCGGGGTCGAGCGTGGCGGCGGTCAATCCGGCGGCGGCGAGCAGGTCGCTGCCGTTGACACTTTCAAAGCCGGCGTTGGTCACGAGGGCGACAGATCCGGACGGCAATTTTGGCCAGACGCCGAGCCACTCAAGGGCGGCATCGAAGGCGGCAATGGACGGGGCAAATTTCACCCCGGCGCGCTCGAGCAGCGCACGCTCGAGATCGCAATCACCGGCCATCGCGCCGGTGTGGCTCGCCGCGGCCAACTGGCCGGCGGTGGTGCGGCCGGCGCGATGCATGAGCACCGGCACGCCACGCTCCCGCAAATTCACGGCCGCTCGCGCCGTCTCCAACAAATGCCCGGGACCGAAGCCCTCGACGTACGCGGCCACGGCGGTGCATGGCGCTTCGCGCCGGGAGTTCGGAGATCGGAGATCGGAGTTCGAAGACTTACGGATTTCGATCTCCGAACTGCGATCTGCGATCTCCGACGCATTGGCGATGGCGTTAAGGAAATCCGGCAGCGCAAGGTCCATCTGGTTGCCGAGCGCGACCCCGAGGCCGAAACGCAAATGCGGCGCCCGCGAACGGCGGCTGAGGAGAAACGCCCCGCTCTGGCTGAGCAACGCGAGTCCGTCGCCGGTCGGTGCGGGCGGCGTGAGTTTTTCCGCGGGGATGAAGGAGGTGTCGAGCTGCGTCGCCGGCACCCAATGACCGAGAAAATTCGGGCCGAGCACGGCGGGCGTCCAACGGCCCGCGGAGCGGGTCTCGCGCAGGAGCTGCGCGAGTTGCCGGCCGAGTCCGGTGGTGTCCGCGCCGTCGCCGATGCCGCCGGCCACGAGTCCGACCACGGTCGCGCCGCCGCCCTGGGCAATGAGCGCGGTCAGGGTCTGCGCCGCCACGGCCGCCGGCAGGGCGAGCAGGAGCAGGTCAACCGGGTTGTCGCGCAACGCGGCGATGTCCGGCAGGCAGGGCAACCCGAGCAGTTCGGTGCGGCCGGGCTTGATGAGGGTGAGGCCGCCGGCGAGGGACGGACAGCGGCGGAGGTTTTCCAAAATGGTCCGCCCCACCCCGCCGCTTTGTTCCGAGACGCCGGCCAACGCGACGCGACGCGGGGCGCGCATGGCCGTCAGAAAATCCGTGGACGCCGCCACCCGCCCGGGCGTCACGGGTGCGCGCAGGCCCACCGCGTCGAGTGGACGGGGCAGCCCGGTTTCATCCAGCACGACCGGATTCAGTTCCAGCAGGCCGAGTCCCTCGGCCTCGGTCAGCGCGGCCAGCCGCCAGAGCGCATCGAGAAAATCGGCGAGTCGCCGTTCCGTCGTGAGCGCCGTCGTGCCGCGCCACCGGCCGAGCCAGATGCGGCCGAGCGGATGGGACTGCAGTTGGGCGAGGGCTTCGTGCGGCGGCGTCAGGGTCAGCGGCCAGCGCAACGGCGGCGCGAGCGCAGCCAGGGCGTCGGCCTGCAGGCCGCCGAATCCGCAGAGCACCACCCAGCCGGCTTCGCCGCGGGTGAGGGAGACAAAGCCCTCGGTCGGCAACCCCGGCATGCGCGCGATGGCAATGCGTTCGCAGACCAGGGCGTCGAGCCAGCGGTGTCCGGCGGCCTCAACGCGCCGGCGCATCGCCACGGCGGCGGTGATGACGGCGGTGGTGCCGAAGGAGAGGAACTCGACGGCGCCGATTTCGGACTTGTGCCAGAGCGCGTCGCCCAGACCCTTGAGCACGACCGGCTGGCCGGATTCGAAGGGTAGCGGCCCGCCGACGATCGCATGACGCGGCGGGCACAGGCCGGCCCGGGCCAGCAGGGCGTAGGCCTCGGCCTCGCCGACGAAGGCGGGGCGATTGCTGGCATGTGGGCAGGGCCCGGCCTCCGGACGGGCGCTACCCAATACGTGTTCTGCCGCCGCGTCACTTGACCGTTGCTCGTCAAGACGGTCCTGCGCAATCGCAGGCCCTACGGGTGCCGGCGGTTTTCGATCTTCCATCTGCGATCTCCGATCTTCCACGCGCGCCGCGCGTTCATGCCGGCGCGAGGACGGCTTCGACCGCGGCGCGGCCGGCGGCGAACGCCGCTTCATTCAGGGGCAGCAGGGCGGGCTTGTCCTTGAGCACATAGCGCAGCGTGTCGACGACCCCGTTTTCGGGCAGGAGACCGAGGGCGGCGTGCAGGGCGCCGAGCGCGACCACATTCTTGACCATGGGCCGGCCGAGATCGGCGGCGATGCGAGTCAAGGGGATGGGCAAGATGCGCCGGTTCACGGGCAGGCCGGTGGAATCGGTGACGACCGTGCTGTCGTAGAGGATGATGCCGCCCTCGGGCACGGTGGGGGCGAACTTGGCGAGGCTCGGGGCGTTGAAGGCGACGAGGGCGTGCGGCTCGGCCGCGGCGGGATTCAACACCTCCTGCTCGGCGATGTGCACGTCGGCATAGGACGTGCCACCGCGGCTCTCGGGGCCGTAGCTCGGGATGGCGGTGGCATCGAAACCGGCGGCAATGGCGGCCCGGGTGAGCAGCATCGCGGCGGTCTGCGCGCCGTCGCCGCCGGAGCCGGCGAGCTTGATGGCGATGTCGCGCACCGGGAGATGATCGGGCCAGGCCGCAGGGGTGCGGGCCGTGGTTTCATCGAGCGGCTCGGCGCCGCTGAGTCCGAGGACGGCCTCGGGTTCGAAGCTGGGGACGCCGCGCTTGAACCACGGTTCGACCGTGAGGTCCTTCTTCACGCCGAGCGGGAAGACGGGCTCCATCTTGGTCTTCACCCATTCCTCGGCCTCCTGCGGGGTCATCTTCAGGTGCGTGGGGCACTCGGAGATGATCTCGAT
>JBIJDP010000224.1:0-5053 GCA_044344065.1 Opitutaceae bacterium | reverse complement strand
GATGAAGCTTTCCGTGCGGTCGAACGGCACGCTCGTCTCGTGCGAACGTCCCAATTGCGTCAGTAGGGCGTTCATTTTCTCCGGCAGGGCCTCGGTGTCGCAATGGGCGCCGGTCATCCGGCACCATTGCTGCACCTCGAACAGGAAGAGCAGCAGGGAGCTGTCCCATTGCTCGACCTGGTCCACCCCCAGCCGGACGAATCTGGGCGAGCGCCCCTCCAAAACCGTCATCCAACCCGGCCGGGGCAGCGTGATGCGCCACCGGCCCGTCGGGTTCACCTCCAGCACGTCGCCCGTCAGCTGGGTCGAAACCCTGGCGGTGCTGGGGTTGGGCGAATCGGACATGGGGCATGGTTGTAGCTGGCGGACCGAAAAGCAAAACCCCAAATTTTGGCGTGTTTTCTACCCGGTCCGCCGGCAACGTTGGCGCCGTCATGTCATTTCGCACCGTTCTCCTCGACCTTGATGGCACGGTCGTGGATGCGTTCACCACCATCCACCGCAGCTATGTGCACACCCTGCCGCTATTCGGCCGGCCCGTGCCCACCATGGCCCAGGTGAGAGCCGCGGTCGGCGGCGGGCTGGCGAACGCGATGAGCCACTTCCTGCCGCCCGAGCTCATCCCGGCGGCGATGAAGGTCCATCTCGCCTACTCGCTCGAGATCCTGCTGGAGGACGTGAAACTGATGCCCGGCACGCTGGAGCTGGTGCAGGCCCTGCACGCCCGTGGCGTCACGCTGGCGGTCTTCACCAACAAGCACGGTCCGTCATCCCGCCGGGTCTGCGCGCATCTCGGCCTCGATCCCTACCTCACCGGCAACTTCGCCGCCGGGGACACGCCCTGGTTCAAGCCCCAGCCCGAGTTCGCGGCGCACACCCTGACGGCGCTGAAGGCCGAGGCCGTCACCACATTGCTGATCGGCGACTCGCCCTTCGACGTGCAGGCCGCGCACAACGGCAGATTTGCCTGCTGGTGTGTGACGACCGGAACCCATAGCGCGGAGGAATTGCAGGCCGCAGGGGCCGAGCGTGTGTTTGCGGATTTATCGGCGCTCGGGCGTGACCTGCTCACGGCGGTCTAATCGGCCAAGGTCGCGCCCGGCCTCTGGACGGGCGGTTCGGCAGATGCATGGTGTTCGGCCCGTCCGGAGGACGGGCCCTACCCAATGGCCGCAGTGTGGCGTTCACAGGGCAGGTCCAGAGACCTGCCCTACTTTTGGCCTCCGCCGCTTCAGGCTTTATCCAACATCGGCCCCGGTGGCCGGTCGCTCCGCGAGGATAGCGAGTTTGCCCTTTTCGCGTCCACCGCGGGGCGGATCGACCATCTCAACGGCCAGGACCCTGAAACCCACCGCCCCAACCAGCGCGACCATTTCGTCGGGCGGGTGCGCATCATAGAAAAACTCGTGCCCCCACATCGTGTCGGTGAACGGCGGATTGGCCGATCCGCCGGTGGACAGCAGCAACCGTCCCCCCGGCATCAATGCCTGCCAGGCCTTGGCCAGCACCGCGCGGTGCCGCGTCCGCTCGAGATGAAACAGGGCATCCCAGCATAATACCGCGGAAAATTCCTGCCGCGTCTCAAATCCGTCCAGTTCCGCCTTGATCCAAACCTCATCCGGCAGGAGGGCGCCGGCCTTGGCCAGCATGGTCTCCGCCTGATCCACCCCCGTCACGCGGTGGCCTTGGGCCACGAGGTATGCCGCATTCGGCCGGCCGGTGCCGCAACCGAGGTCCAACACCCGCGACGGCGCCGGCAGTCCCTCCAGCAAAAGGTCCAACAGCCGGCGCTCATGCTCCCGGAACGACACCCGGAGCGCGCTCCATTGCTCGACGATGCGATCATAAGGGTGAATCAAGGTAACGTCGTTCAATCCGCCAGCATCTCCCTGACCGCCGCTACGATCCGGTCTTCCGTTCCCGGCTCCATCGGACCTGTCCGCCCCATGTACATATTGCAGCCGATGACCTCGTAGCCGCCTTCCGGGATCTGCCGCTCGGCGGGCACGTAACCGAGGATGTCGTTGGCGTAGCCGACCGGCCAGACCTGCGCGAAACGGCCACCCAGTTCCTTCTGCAGGCGCAGGCCGTACTCGACATTGATCTCCCCGGCCATCGCGATCAGTACCCACGACTCGCCGAGTGAAACCGTCTGGATTTCAAAGGGCAGCGCCGCCGGCGGTTGTTCACCGCGGTCGAGATGTGCGAGGTTGAGCCGCGCCCAACGGTCGAAGAATATGTTCTCCGAACCGAGCATGGCCTCGTAGTCGGCCCGGGGCAGCACGCGGGTATGCAGTTCCATTGTGCGGGTGCGCATGCGCAGCGACCCGGTCACGGTCTGCCATCGGCCAAACTTGAGTTCCCGCTGCACAGCCCCGGCCAGATCACGGCCCAGCTCCGCAATCGCGGGCACGGGATAACACGGGAACGTCGCCTCACCCGGCACGGGCCGCCATGGTTTCTGGTCGCCGGCGCAACCGAGCAGGAACGTCGCGGGGCCATCGAGAGTTTTCTCCAACTCGGTGCGCGCGAAGCCCGGGTAGTCGCCGCCGATCTCGAGGATGGGACCGCTGGACGTCGGGTGGCACGCGTAACCGAAAATGAGCTGCCGCACCTTGCCGTCTGCATCGTCGCATCGCAGCAACGGCACCGAGTGGTCGTGCGGCGCGTCGAGGGTCGGCGCCCAGGTGATCCCGCCCTTGCCGTCAGGCTTGCGGCGCGAATAGGCGAAGCCGCACCAGCCGGTTGTACTGTGCAGCGTCACCGGTTCGCGGCCGGCCAGCGCGGCTTGGGCGGTTTCGGCCAGCCGGGCAAAGGCCGCGGCGAGAAACGTTTCGTCCGTATCTTCCCAGGAATCACCCTCGACCCCCCGGGTCACGGCCGGACCGCAATGCGTGTGGGTGCCGAGGAGCAGGATATGATCGGACGGGACGCCGGTGGCGGCGGCGATGAGGGCGCGCACCCCGGCGGTGCGGTTGTAGAAACCGATCCACTCCACGCTCACGATCAGCACGGTCCCTCCCGTGACGTTATCGGTCAGGGCCGTGACGCTGCCCCGCAACGGGAGGTAGCAGCCGGTTGAGGGCGTCCGGCGGGAACCAAAACCCGAGAGCATGGTGCCCACGGGCGGCGTCACGTCGCAGGTCGCAACTCCGAGCAGATAAGTGGCGGCGGGAGCTGAGCTCATACCCGGCAAAACTACCGCGGCTGCGTTGCCTGACGAGCTTCCGTTTTGCCGGCCGTTGCGGTCGAAGAAGGTGAATGCCTTTGGATTGTATCAGTAAAGGTCGCGCGGACGCGCTTCCAATCGCGGCATAAAGCCGCTCCTACAGTTGGTCCACCCTCACGGCCGGGACGAGAACCTTGCGGGCGGGAAAATCCAGGTCGAAGGGTTCGTCGGCCGCGGGGGCGTGATACGTGCTGATGATGGCGTAGCGGTCCTTGCCCGCACTGTTGGCGGTGGATCCGTGCACGAGGCGGTCGGAGAAAATGATGGCGGTGCCGCGCTTGATCGCGCAGGTCACCACGTCGCCCTCGCGCCACTCGCCGCCGTCGATCTCGTATTGGAAATCGCCGCTGGGGAGACCCATCTTGACCATGCGCCAGTCCTTCTTGTGGCTGCCCGGCACGACGGTGAGGGTGCCGTTCTCGGCCGACGCGTCGTCCAACGGGATCCAGACCGAGAGCTTCGGCCGGGTGTTGCGCCAGTAGAAACAGTCGATGTGCCACGGCGTCGGAAAGGTCTTGTCGGGCGCCTTGTAGACAATCTTGTCGCTGAGGAACATCACCCCCTGGGGCATGACCTTCTGCAATGCCTCCACGATGCGGGGATCTTCCGCCAGCGCCCGGAAGGCCGGGCTCACCACGGCGACATGCACGTAAACGGACGAGCCCGGCTTGGCGTGATGGTCGAGCACATTGCGGGCCTCACGCTTGAGCCTGTCGCATTCCTCGGCACTGAGGAGATCGGGGATGACAACGAAGCCGTCACGGTCATAGCGGGCGGACAGCGGGGCGGAAGCGGGGGTTTTCATAGGTGCGTGGAATCAGCCTAACAGGACGACACGGATTCGTCTTTAGCTGGCAGCCGGTATTGTTTAGCAATTCTCGCCATGCCCATCCTCCCGGCCGCCGGTCCGTCCCCCATCGAAAGCATCCGGCTGGTCGAGCGTTTTGAGCGCCGGCCGGAGGGGTTCGCCTTCACGGCCACTTCCCTGCCCGGCCATCTGCTGCACCTCGTGGTCGCGGGCGAAGTGGAGCAGACCTGCAACGGCCGCCGCCAGCACCTGACGCCCGGCACCGCGGTCTGGTACCATGAGGACGAGTGGGTCGAAGGACGGGTCCTGCGCGCGCCTTGGATTTACTACTCGGTGAACTTTGCGGCGCCGACCCTGAGTCCGCCCGATTTCGCCCAGAGGCTGGTGCCCGGCCGGGCCGCATTGCAAAAACCCTTCGCCGCGTTGCACACCGCCTGGTCCCGGCCGCCGTCCTGGCAGCGCGACTGCCTGTGTCAGTCGCATCTGCTCGCCCTCATCGCCGGGCTCGATGCCCACGGGGCCAACCGGCCGCCCTCCACGCCCGCCGGCAAACTGTGGTGGGAAGTGGAGTCATGGGCCCGGCAGAACATCGAACGCACCCTGACGTTGGATGAGCTTTGCACCCAGTCCGGCCGCAGCCCCAACACCCTGGCGCGAGCCTGTCGCGAAGCCGTGGGTCTCGCCCCGATGAAGCGCCTGAAGCAGATCCGCCTGAGCCTCGCCCGCGGGCTGGTGCTGTATTCCGAACTGAACATGACCGAAATCGCGCTGCGTGTCGGCTACGGCCGCGTGCACGAATTTTCCCGCGACTACCGCAAGGCCTACGGCCGGCCGCCCACGGCGGAACGCGGGGCGCGTTGAAGCCGGGAGCTGGGAGCGCGACCGCCCTAGGTCGCAATTGGGCGAAGTCCTCAAGGCCGTGAGAACGAGAAAGAGAACGAGAACGAGTACGACCCAATCCTCAGGATCGTTCTCTTTCTCGTTCTCGTACTCGTTCTCGATCCCATCTGGTTGGT
>JBIJDP010000223.1:0-5054 GCA_044344065.1 Opitutaceae bacterium | reverse complement strand
TGGTGAAGAAGCCGTGGCGTTCCTGGCCGAGCGCGTAGCGGAAGACGGTGGCGATGTTGTTGAGCGAGCTTTCGTCGTCCTGGTCCTCCACGCGGGCGGCGGCGAGGGCGTCGAGGAAGGTGCAGCATTCGGAAATCCAGCGGTCGCAGAGGGTGCGCAGGGCGGGCGTCGGATTGGCCTGGTCGCGAAGGTAGCGGGCAATGAGGAGGAATTCGTAGGTGCCCTTGCCGTGGTGGCGGTGGCCGAGCGGCGGCTTGGCCGCACGCATGCGCCACCACTCGTCCTGGTTGCCAAGGGCGGTGAGCAGGAGGAGGTGGTCGGTGCGGGCGATGTCCGCGTCGTTCAGCCAGCCGCCGGCGACGAGATGGGGAAGGGCGCGCATGAAGCGCTCGGCGAGGTAGTGCCAGTCGCCGTAGCCGGTGGTCATGCGCTCGTTGAGGGCGCGCAGGGTGTCGCGGGCGATCTCGGCGTAGCGCGCGTCGGCCGTCCACTGCCACATGAGCGTGTACGCGCCGATCATGCGGATGGGTTCGGTGAAAAACAGGAGGCTGCGGTTGCGCAGGGCCTGGAGGGGGGGAGTGTCGTCGAGCGGCGTGAACGGCCAGGCGGCGAGATTGGCGGCGAGCGCGGGCGCCAGTTCCACCTCGAGGAGAAACGGCAGCGTGAGCGAAGCGTCGGCGCGGGCGAGGGCGGCAAGGAGTCTTTCCACGGCGCGCGTGACGCCGCGCCGGTTGCTGCCGCCGGCGAGGATGACGTTGGTGCCGGTGCCGTAGGGATTGACGATCGTGCGCAGGTCGTAGCCGTCGCCGCCGGGATAGGTGGCGTCGGTCGAGCAGAGGTAGTCGGCGTAGAGCGGGAGGAGCGCGCGGTTGGTGTTGAGGTTGCCGAGGAATATCAGCGGCCGGGCGCGGCAGGCGGCGGGCAGCGGCGTGCTGCGCTCCGGCATGAGGGCGAGGTCGGCGGCGCACTCGACCGCGCGGGCGCCGCGGGCCGTGAGCGCGGCGGCCAGTTGCTCCGCGAGGGCCCGGCAGGCCGGATCCGCGGCCGGGTAGATGATGGCCGGGGCGTCGGCCAGCGTCGTGGCGCGATTGACAGTGCGGGGCCGCAGGTCGACGGCAGGGTCGCGGGGAGCGTGCATGATAAGGGGACTGGAAATAAAGCAATTCTAGCATACCCGCGGCGGGTCGGGGGCGACAAATCCTATCTGAGGAATTCGCGTGCCGCCGCGTGATTATTCCGCCGGGCGATTCCGTGGTATGTTGTCGCGGCGGGGTGGGAGCGTCGCGAGCAAGGGCGGTCAAGCAAAAGAGGTTTCGGTAGGTCAGCGAGCTAGCTCGCGCCCAACTCGCGCCCGCAAGCGGGCTGCCTACGGTATGAAACAATTTATGCCGGGCGGGTCACTAACGCTGCTCTTCTGGCGGCTCCGCGGTCAGCAGCGGCAGGCGCGCCTCGATGCGGACGAAGCCCTCGGGCGAAGTGATGTCGAGGCGGGCGTGATCACCGCAGAGCAGCACAAGCCGGCGGCGCACGTTGCTCAGGCCGATGCCGGTGGAGTCGTAGGCCTCCTCGCCGGGCTGGCGATGGATCCACTGACCGGAATTCTCGACGACCACGGACAATTCATTGCCCTGCACCGTCGCCGTGATGCGGAGCTGCAGCGGAGGCGGGGACGTGCGGAGGCCGTATTTGACGGCATTCTCGATGAGCGGCTGCACAAAGGCCGTGGGCGTCAGCGCGGCGCGGGCGTCGGTTCCGGCCGTGATCTGCCAGGTGAACTGCTGTTCGCCCAGGTGGGTGCGTTCCACCCGGAGGTAGTTGGCCATGGCGTCGAGCTCGTCGCCGAGCGGCGCCCGGTGGGCCCGGTGGCTGAGGGAGTAGCGGAGGTAGTCGGCGACCGCGTGGGTGGTGGCGATGACGGCGGCGGAATTCTCCTCGGCCTCGGCGACGATGGTGTTGAGGGCGTTGAAGATGAAATGCGGGTTCATCTGCGCACGCAGCAGCTGCAGCTCGGCCTCGCGGTTGACGGCCTCGACCCGGGCGAGCCGCAGCTCGGTTTCGCGGGATTCGAGCTCCTGCCGGATGAAAAAGTAGAGTGCGCTCCAAATGCCGAAGACCGCGAACCGGAGGAAGAGGGAACCGCGCAGCACGGTCTCAGGCAGGGCGGGCAGCGAAAGCAGGTTGCGGGCGGCCTCGCCGAGCAGGAAGTCAACCCCGGTCGCAAGGAAGCACAAGGGCACGATCTGCCAGACATGCTTGACGAGGCTGAAATGGGCGGCGGGCCAGCGCCGGTAGATGCGCCACAAACCCAGGGTCACGATGAAGCCGGCGAGCTGGCGGACCACGCCCACCTTCAGCGCCGTGGTGGGATCGGGGAAGACGACCATGACGATGCCGGTGAAGAACGGAATCGCGAGCAGCCACCCGCCGGCCTGCAGAAGCCAGAAAAGCCTCCGGCGGGTGCGGGGTGAGGCGGGTTCAACCATGGGGCGGAAATTGCTGACCCGTGGGGCGCTTGGCGAATGTAAATCACCGCCTACAAGCAGGCGCAGGCCGGTGCGACCGCCGTCAGACTGCAGCGCGGGATCCCCGGGCCTCTCTCCCTCCTTTCAACCAATCTCAATTTCTCATCCGTGACATCCGTGCAATCCGTGGTTCAATGGCCTGACACCATGCATACATCCCGAACCCGGATAGCCGCGGCCATGCGTCTGGAAAAGCCGGACCGTGTGCCGGTCATGTGCCAGCCGGCCCTGGGCTTCGTGCTCCGGCAGCTGCCGGAACTCGACCCGATCGACGTCTGGCACAACCACGGCGGCGCGCTGGCCCAGGGTTTTTGCGAGATCAGCCGGCGCTTCGGCTTCGATGGCGTCCTCATTCCGGCCGTGGGCGCCGCGCCGCTGGATGAAGCGGCCGTGCAGCGCATTGACCGCACGAACCCAGAGGGTCCGGTGGTGCATTTCAAGAATGGGGACCGCTGCGAATATTGCCGCAACGACCTGCCGCGCTACCTGCACTCCACGCCGCCCGAGAGGGATATCGGCGACCTCGATCCGGCCGCGGTCGCGGAGCAGTTGAGCTATCACCCGCCGTCGACCCGGCTGCGTATGCAGATCGCCACCGGAGCGGCCGCCCGCGTGGCGGAGCTGACCCAGGCGCGACAGTTCCTCGGCCCCGATGTGTCGCTGCACGGATCGCTCTATTCGCCCGAGGATTACCTCATCGACCTGATGGGGGCGGACGGCGCGATGATCGCACTGCTGACCGAACCCGAAAAATGCCGCATCCTCCTGGACAAATTCGCCCGGGCGGTGGCCGGCCATGCGCGCGAGCAGATTGCCGCCGGGGCGGATGCGCTGAATATCTCGGCTCCTTGGTCGGGACAAAATTTCATCTCACCGGTCCTGTACCGCGACCTGATCGCGCCCGCGCAGGCCGTGCTCGTGCAGGCGGCCCGGGAGGGCGGGGTGCCCGGTTACTGCCACACCTGCGGGGCCATCGGTGACCGCCTGGAGATGATCATTGATGTGGGATTCGATGGCCTCGAGTGCCTCGATCCGCCGCCCCTGGGCAACGTGGAGCTGGCCGACGCCGTGCGGCGCATCGGCCACCGCGCCTTCATCAAGGGCAACATCGATCCCGTGCACACCCTGCTGCAGGGCACGCCGGCGCAGGTTGAGGCGGATGTGATCAAGCGATTGGAAATCGGCATGACCGCCCGCGGTTTCATCCTGAGCACCGCCTGCGCCGTCGCCCCGGACACACCCGCGGAAAACCTGATGCTGCTGCGACAGTTGGTGGAGAAGTATGGCAGGTATTAGGGTGAGGAAGTAGGGCAGGTCTCTGACCTGCTCTTCTGGAGAAATCGTAGTGCCGGTCTTCAGCCGGCACTGGCTCGTGAGAACCAAACTGTCGAGGTGGGGTAGCAAGCGCGGGCTGAAGCACCGCGCTACGATTGGGTGGCGATGTGGTCAAGTAGGGCAGGTCACAGACCTGCCTTACTTACGGCCATCAGCGCTCTGGAGTGCTTGTCCATCAAGCCCGGTTCGTCACTGGACATTTCCCGGCGGAAGTCTTGGGTGACGAACAACATCATGACTACTCCTTGCCTGCGGTTTTGGTCGTGGCCACGCGCCGGATTCTGCCTTGGGCTGGTCTGCACCATGAATGCCCCAGCCGCGGATTTTGAAAATCCCACTGCGGTGCTCGACACGCCCGAGGCCCGGGCGGCGTACCGGGTGACTGATCCGGCGCTGCGAAAATTGGCGCTCGAATTGCTGCCGACACCGGACTCCGCCGTGGCGGACACGGAGGTTCCCACGCCGAATCCGCATCCCGGCGCGGCGTGGTGGCCGGGCGCGGGGCTGGGGCTGTTCCTGCATTGGGGTTTTCACAGCGTGGAGCAGTTGCAGCCCTCCTGGGCGTCCATCCGCAGCTACCCGCATGGGGCGGAGGACGCGCGGTTTCACGGCTTGGGCTATTTCCGGCTCGCGGATCGTTTCAACCCCACGGCCTGGGATCCGGGGGCGTGGGCGCCGCAGGCGAAGGCCGCCGGATTCCGCTACGTGGTGCTGACCACCAAGCATCATGACGGTTTCGCGCTCTGGCCCACGCGCTGGGGCAACTTCTCGGTGCGACAGTACTGCGGCGGGCGGGATCTGCTGAAACCCTACGTGGAGAGCCTGCGGGCGGCGGGGCTGCGCGTGGGTTTTTATTTTTCGCCGGGTGACTGGTACTACCCCGGATTTCCCCTCGGCGATGTGAATTTCGATCACCGCCAGCGCAATCAGCGTCCGCCGATCACGGATGAGGCGGCCAACGCGGAGCGCGCGCGGGAATTTTTCATCTACACCATCGCCCAGCTGCACGAGCTGCTGACCGGCTACGGCCCGGTCGGGGAATTATGGTTCGACGGCCTGGGCTGGCCGGGAGTGACTTTTCCCGCGAAGGCGGTCTACCGCTGGATCCGCACGCTGCAGCCGCAGATCCTCATCAATGACCGCTGGGGCCGCGTCCGCACGCCGGACGGGAGCGACACGACGACGGTGAAGTTCGGC
>JBIJDP010000222.1:0-5063 GCA_044344065.1 Opitutaceae bacterium | reverse complement strand
AGCCCAGATACGAACCCAGATGCAGCCGGCGGCGAATGCGGTAGCAGAGGCTGTGGGCCGGAGGTACGGGATGGAGCCGGGTTGAATCCGCCGCCGCCTGCACGATGGTCAGAAACTCCCGACTGCACAGTTGCACGCCACCGGGAATGCCGGACTGCAGGTCGGCGGAATCGTGGAGGAAGAGAGCTTTCATGCGACAGAGCGGCAGAGTTCGACATAGGCCCGGGCCTGTCCGGCCAGGTCAAAGTGCGAGGTCACATAATCCCTCGGATGATAGCGGCCGGCTTGAATCTCGGACAAGAACTGCGGCCAGACCTCGTGGAAGGCGGTGGTGTCCAGAAACCGCCGGCCGCACCGCTCGTCAAAATAAGGCACGGATGTCACCGGGGAAAATTTAACGCGGTCCGGATACATGGAGGGATCCTGCCAGAAGCCGCCGCGATCCCAGGCCAGCACCGGCACGCCGCAGGCCAGGGCCTGCAGATAGGCGAAGCCCTGGGTCTCATGTTCACAGAGGAAAACCATGGCGCTGACCTGGTTCAGCAGCTGGCGATAATCCTCCTCGCGATAGGAGCCATAGCGCAGGTGGTGGACGGTGGCGCCAGTTTTGGCCACGACCTCCATGACCGGGTTGAGCAATTCCGGGACAAGGCGATCGCGCTGCCAGCGGATCTTGTCGTAAACTAGGATTTCCCGGTTGGCGGGCAGTGCGGAGGGCGGGCGCCACTCGCGAGTATCAACACCGGCCGGCCAGACGGCGGTCGGGATTTTCACGGGCAGGTCGCGCGCATACATCTCCCGGAACCAGTCGCATGAAAGCAGGATCAACCGGATGTCTGCTCGGCCCCAGAAATCGTTTTCCAACGGATGCGCCGCCACGCCCGGGCCGTAAATGATAGGATGCTCCGGTGGGATGGCGGTGACGACATGGGGCTTGCCCACGACGTGCGCCGGGGCTCCGGGTGCTTTGCGCAGGCCCCGGTAATCGTTCACGCGGTGCGGGATGCCGGCGAGTTCGAGTCCGGTCTGCAGGTTCAGGAACCACCGCATGACCCCGCCCGGTTGGGGCCGGCCGCGGAGTAGCCGCCGGATATACCGCCGGGGGATCCGGTCGCAGGGGAACCAGCGGTCGGGGTCGGGTTCCTCATAAAAAATGAAGAGGGGATCGTTCAAAAAAGATGGCGACGCAGCCAGCGCCGGACGGATTTCAGCCAGTCGATGAACCGGATCCGCAGCACGGCCGGCGCCAGGGGTGATAGGGTGCGGAATTGAAAGTAGTGCCGGCGCAGGGCCGGGGAGAGCGTCAGGCCGTCATGGCGGGAGTGACCATAGGTAGGACTCGGCTGACCGGCACCATGTCTCAGCAGGAGTTCGCGGTATTGTGTCAGCACGGTGCGGAACCAGGGCGCGGCCTCGAGAATGGCGAGATTGGTTGGCTTGGGCAGGTAGGCGCAGGCAGCCTCTGGTTCCGTCAGACGATAACCGCTCATGTGGAAAAACAGCACGGGGCTGCCGGCAATCATCGGTACGCCATCGAACATCGAAACGGCGCGTTCGTGCAGGTTCCAGAATGCGACGTTGAGCCCCGGGTCCCGGAGAATGGCGACATCGGCGGGAAAATAGGCCAGCAGCAGCGGGAGGAGTTTTTGGTCCACAAACATCCCGTGGCTGCGGTCGCAGAAACCCTGCACCGGGAAACGCTCCATCATCCAGCGCAGGATCGCATCGGTCGCGGCCCCGGCCTGCCAGCGGGCGAAGCCGCCGTTGAGGAACCCCATGTCGGCGACCTCGGACTCCCGGATGTACGACAAGGCAAGGCTCGGCGGCTGCAGGTGATGCGGCGTGAGCTGCAGGGCGGCCGGCGGTCCGGACCAGATGCGGGCAAAGGAGCCCGTGCAGAAGATGTCGGCATCGAGATAGATGACCTGCTGCGCGCCCGTGTGCAGCGCATGTGCAATGAGGAAGGGCTTGAGGGCATTGCACAGCTCGAAACCGTCGAAATAGACGTTCATGCCAGCCGGTGGCGCCGGATTCAATCCGGTCAGGCTGAGCAGACTGCAGTTCTCAATCGCCTCACCGGCAGGGTCGGAGTCGGCCACCAACACCAGGAGCTTTTCCTGGTTGCCGCTGGTGCGAAGGGATTCCGCCAAAGCCCGGGCATAGGGCAGATGCGAACGGGTGACGATGGTGCAGAAGCAATTCATGCCAGTGCTGGATCCAGCCGGCGCAGGATGGCCGCGAGGTGGTCACCATAGGCGGTCCAGGTGAATCCGTTGGCCCGGACGGCGGCGCCCTGCCGCCAGGCCGTGAGGCGGGACGGCTCAAGCCGCACCGCCGCCAAGGCGTGCTCTACGGCGCGGGCGGAGACTTCAGGTAGGATCTGGCCGCAGGATTCATCCACCACGCTGCCGCAATTGCTGGTGGTGATCACGGGCAGGCCAAGCGCGAGGGCCTGATAGACGACGAGGGAACTGCCTTCGAAGAAGGTGGGGAAGACCATCAGGTGCATTCTCTGCAAATGCTCCGTCAGGGTCGAGAGCGGAACGTGGCCGTGGCGGATCACACCCTCCGGCCAGGTGGCGGGTTCGTCGATGATCCGGCCGAAGACATGCAGCACGGCCTGCGGGTCACGGGTCCGATACCGGGCAAAGGCCTGCAGAAGCAGGTGACTGCCCTTCCGGTGGCAGAACGTGCCGGCAAAGACCAGTTGCAGGCCGGTGCCGGTGAATGGGGCGGGAGCGACCTTGGGCATGTCCGGCAGGTCGAATCCATAGGGCAGCAGGTGCAGCTTGCCCGGCGGAACGCCGCCATCGAGGCAGGAGTCGATCACGAATTGCGAGGGGCAGAGAATCGCATCGGCCAGGGCGAGTTCGGCCGCGGCGCGCCGCAGTTCCCATTCGCCCGGGTAGTGAAACTTGATGCCGAGATTCTCGGGATCGGCTTCGGCGGCCCGGTAGATTTTTTCCCGGTACTGCGGCGTCGCAATGGTCAGATCCAACACCCGCAGAGACTTGCCGGACCAGGCCTTGAACAGCGCCTCCGCCCCGGTGTCCACGGCCACCACCATGCGCGGCGGGGCGAAGTCCCGCGTGATCCGCGCGGCCATGCGATCATGGCTCGCAAAATAACTGAACGGACGCCGCGCCAGCCGGGCGGCGAACTGGTAGAGGAACTCGCGCGGGTAGCTTTGCACCCGGGCCGGATCGATGGCGGGATGCGTCCGGCGCGCCAACGGCCCGGTCAGTGAGGGAAACCAGCGGCCCAGCCGTCGGGCCGTCGCCGGCTGCAAATAAACCGGCACCACGGCCTGATAGTTCGCAAACCGCCGGGCCAGTTCGGCCGCCTGCGGCAGGACCAATTGATTGTGACCGTAACTGAGGAGGGCGGGAGATTTCACGGGTGTCCGGCGGCGAGCCAACGATTGTGACTGATGGGCCTTTGCTCGGGAATGAAGAACCGCCACCAGGCATTGGGGATGATCCTCACCTGAAAACCATGGGCGGAGAGATAGGCGGCGCAGGCCTGCTCCAATGCCAGGCTGTGGGTTTCAACGATGAAGCGGCATGCGGTGTGCGGGAAAAGCGCCTCCGCGGACTTGAGCACGTCGAGTTCCCAGCCATCCACGTCGATCTTGAAAAGCACGCGGTGGCCGGCGAGCGGCAGGTCACGGGACAGCAGGCAGCTGCGCTCATCCTGCCGTTCGGCCGGGGCGACGAATTTCACCAGCGAGCGCGGGGCCGGCTGGTTCGGGAAATTGACCTTGAAGTTGGCCTGCTGCATCGCGGCGAAATCCGGATTGGCGTCAATGAGATGAACCGCTCCCGTCGGATTGTATTTGCGGAAAATCAGACCGTAGTAGCCGTCCGACGAACCGACGTCCACGAGGACGTCCGCCCAGCGCGCGTCGCGCACGAAGACTGGCTGGATCTCCCGCTCGTCCAGCCCGAGCAGGCGCTGGGACTTGGCCGCCGGGTCGATATCCATGCGCAGCCCGCGGGCCGCTCCGCCAAGGATCCGCCGGGTGCGCAGTCCTCGGCCAAACAAAGCATGTTTCAACGGACGGAGGAGTGAACCAAGGCTCATGGGAAAAGGGGATGGTGGCGCAGGCGCCAGGCCAGAGGAGGAAGGTAACGGGCGCGGAGGCGGGCGGTTCCCCAGTCGAGTTTGAGCAGGTCGGCGAGCATGGCCTTGAGGTGAAAGCGGCGGCGTGCAACGAAGGCCTGCTGCATCTCGGGCAGGTCGAGGTGCTTTTGCCGTAGGGTCCACTCGGCGGCAAACATGCGAGGACCCTGACTCGACATGGAACCCGGCAACACTCGAATCCAGGTTTCAGCAAGCGGGTCCCGGTCAAAGCGCCAATTGACGCCGGCACGGGTGCAGCGAATCCAGAAATCCCAATCCTCCATGGCTGGAAGGTCCGCATCGAAGCCGCCCGTTTTGCGAACCAAGGCCGCCGGCACCAGCGGGGCGCTGACCGGCACGATGTTCTCCCGGGTCAGGGCGGAAAGGATCGAGGCAGCAGTTCCCTCCAGGCCGGGCATCCAGGGACGGTCGGAGCCGTCGCGACCCAAGGTGAGATGAGTTGGATCATCGGTGAAAAAGCGACAGCCGCCGTAGGCAAGGGTGTGATCGGCCGGAGGCACGGCCAGATGGCAGGCCAGCTTGCCGGAAGCGATCAGGTCGTCGGGATCGAGAAACAGCAGGTATTGCCCGCAGGCATCGGCGATGCCCCGGTTGCGCGCGCGGGCCAGGCCGGAGTTTTCCTGCCGGATGAGTTTGAAGCGGGCATCGCGCCCACACCAGGAATTGGCGATGGCGGCGCAGTCATCCGGTGAGCCATCATCAATGATCAGACACTCCCAATCCGGAGACGTCTGGCTTTCAATGCTGGCCAAGGTCGCGTCCAGTGTAGCCGCGGCGCGGTAGCAAGGAACGATGATACTGACTGTGGGTGCTTCAGGCATCGAGAGGACGGCCGAGCAGACGCTTGAGAAAGGCTTTGGCGGCGGTGGCAGGACCCCGGACCGGCTCATACCGCAGGCACAAATTCAGGAGGCGATATC
>JBIJDP010000221.1:0-5066 GCA_044344065.1 Opitutaceae bacterium | reverse complement strand
GTTTCGGCATGGTGGCCCGTGAACTCATCCGTCTGCTGGAGCCGTTTGGCGTACAGGTGCAGGTCTTCGCCCCCGATGTCGACGCCGCCACGGAGCAGACCTGGGGCATCCGCCGCGCCCCTTCGCTTGAGGCCCTGTTTTCCGACAACGACATCATCGTCGAACTCGCCCCCCTTATCCCGGAAACCACCGGCATCATCACCGAGAAGTTGCTGCGGTTGATCCGACCGGGCGGCGTGTTCGTCAATGTGGGTCGTGGCGCCGTCGTGGATGAAGCGGCCTTGCTGCGGGTGGCGCGCGAAGGCCGCATCCAGGTGGGCCTGGACGTATTCGCCGACGAGCCCCTGCCCAACGACAGCGGCTTCCGCGGCCTGCGCAATGTCACGCTCACGCCGCATCTGGCCGGTCCCACCACCGACCGCCGGCGCGACGCCGGGGCCTTCAGCCTGCGCAATCTGCAGGCCTACGCCGCGGATCAGCCGCTCGAGGCCATCGTCACTCCGCTCGTTTACGACCGTTCCTCCTGAACGCCATGGAAACGCCCGTTCCCGCCGCCTACCGCCACTGGCAGTTGCAGACCCGCCGGCTGCTCGAGCCACTCGTCGCGCTCATGCATCCCGGCCGGGCCGACCTCGCGATTGCCGGTCCGCCCAGCGATCACGACATCCAGGCTGACCGGCTGGAAACCTTCGCCCGGCCGCTGACACTGGCCGCCCACTTCCTGCAGTCGGTGCCGCACCCCGACGACGCATTCATCCGGCAATTTGCCGCCCAATGGTTTCGCGAGGGATTGCTCGCGGGCAGCGATCCCGCAGGTCCCCATTACTGGGGTCCGGATGCGTCCTATCACCAACACCATGTCGAAATGGGGTTGATGGCCATCGCCCTGCAGATCGCGCCGGCCGAGTTCTGGGATCCGCTGCCCCAGTCAGGCAAGGACCAGGTTGCCCGCTGGTTCGGCACCTGCCGCGGCGGCGGCATCGTGAACAACAACCACCTGTTCATGTCGGTGCACATCCTCGAGTTCCTCGGGCGGCACGGCTACGCCCGGCCGACGGACCGCACCGTCATCGAGGCGCACCTGCGGCAGCTCGAAACCATGCATCGCGGCGGCGGCTGGTTTGAGGACGGCATCAACCAGGCCTTCGATCACTACAACGCCTACGCCTTCCACTTCTACGGACTCTGGTGGGCGCGGCTCCACGGCGCGCGCAATCCCGAGCGCGCCCGCCGCTGGCGCGAATGGGCCGGGCTCTTCGTCCGCGACTACCAGCACTTCTTCGCCGCCAGTGGCGAGCACCCCGCCTTCGGCCGCTCGATCATGTATCGCTTCAATGCGATCAATGTCTTCGGCCTGGCCGTGGCGACCGACAGCACGGACCTGCCGCTCGGCCGCCTGCGCCGCCTGTGCACGCGCAACCTCGATTTCTTTCTCGCGCAACCCATCACGCAGGAGCAGGGCTGCCTCGCCTTCGGGTGGACCGATCGCTTCGAGCCCATCGCCGAGGCCTATTCCTGCAGCGGCTCACCCTACTGGTGCGCCAAGGGCCTCGCCGTCCTCACCCTGCCGCCCGATCACGCGTTCTGGCACGAACCGGAGGAACCGTTGCCTGCCGAATTCGGCGACTTCGCCCACCCCATTCCCTCCGCCGGTTTGCTCGTGCGCGGGGTCGGCGGCGAAGTCGAGATCCTCAATGCCGGCTCCATGGTCGGAAACACGCAACTCCGCTACGGTGCTTGGAAATGGAGCAAGCTCGCGTACCGCACCGGTGTCAGTTTCACGCTGGCGAAGAAGAAGGACTTCGCGACCGACTGGTCCTTCGACAGCGCCCTCACGCAGGAACTCGTCGACGGCCGCGTTTATGGCCGGCATTCGACCGTATGCGTGGAGATGGATGAGCAGCACATTGGCTACTCGCACGGCATGGGTTTCAAGGTCGGGCAGGTCAGCACCAGCCTTGAGTCCTTCCTCTGGTGGAAGGCCGGCTGGATCCTGCACATCCATCACCTCGAAGCCCGCCAACCTGCCGTGTATCGGCTCGGCGGCTATGCGCTGCCGCTGCGTGAACCGGGCGCCGCGGTGCCAGCACGCCATCGGGGTGATGTTTCGCCCCTGGAGTTCTTCGCACCCGACGGACGCGGCACCGTGTTGCAAAGCCTCCACGGCTTCACCGACTCCGACTGGGACAACCGCACGGATGACTCCACGCCGCGTACCCACATTCACGCGCCCTACCACGTGTGCCCGGTGCTGTAGGCCGGCCGTTCCAGGTGGGTCTCCGTCCTCGCCGCGCTCTCCTGGACCGGTCGCGACCGTGGCGAGGCCCAGCCTTGGCAGGTGATCAGCACGGCGAAAGGCTGCTGGCAGCTTCAGCATCCGTTGCTTGGACCTTGGTCCATCACCCACTGGGCTCTGCCTGGGCTTTCCAGTGCGACTATTGATGATCACCCAAAGAAGTGACACCAGATGCTGCTTATGGGTAGGGCCTGGCCTCCGGACGGGCCGTGTATGGCCTGCGCACGTCAAACCGCCCGTCCGGAGGCCGGGCGCTACCCAAGGGCCTTCTTGCAGGAGCGGCTTTATGCCGCGATCGGATACGCAACCTCGCGGCGCAAAGCCGCTCCTACAGCCCATCCGCCACACCGACTGAATGGCAGAAACATCATTTGAAAACGTTCCCAAGGCAGCGTCATTTCTAAAGACAACTTTCCATATTCCCGCCATGAAGCCCGGCTCATTACTTGTTTTCCGTCTCGCGGTCTTTCTCGGATTGCTGCTGGCCTTGGTTTCACCGGGCGCCTCCGCACCGATCCCGCAACAGACACCGCGCACGATGGTGATGACCGGACAGGAAGAAGCCTTCCGCACCTATGTGAGCACCGGCGAAGGCGCGGCGGCGTTTGCCAAGCTCAAGGCTGACTTTGATCGCAACTGGATCGACTACCCCTTCCCGGCCGAACCGCTGACCTACGGTGATCCCCGTCCCTCCAAACGCGGACCGGAAGCCGCCGACCAATGGCGCTCCGCGCAAGACGTGTGTGGCCGCGTCTCCGGCATCGCCGAGGCCGCCGTGCTGCTCTGGCGCGTCACTGGCGAGGAAAAGTACCTCGCGAAGGCCAAGGCGTATCTCCTCGGTGAGGCAAAATGGAGTCTCGACTCCGCGGGTTGGGCCAAAGGTCCGGGTCCCGGTGCCACCAGCATCCTCTACAACGACGAGGCCCACTTTCGCCTCTGGCGCAAACTCCCGCTCGTCTATGACCAGATCCGCGTACACTTCACTCCCGCCGAGCGTGCCACGCTGCTCGCGCACTACCGCGCCCGCGGCGCCCAGTCATTCGTCTTCATCAAAAAGGCCCGCACCGGCGAACTGCGTTACAACTCGCTCGCCGTCGAGCCCTCGAGTCACCCTGTGCGCTTCATGCCGATGACGGGCCTCACCGCCCTGGCGCTGTGGGACGACCTGCCGGAAGCGCGCGATTGGTGGAATTTCGTCTACACCTACTACCAGAACCAGTTTCCGCCCTGGGGTGGCGATGACGGTGGCTGGGCCGAGGGCGTGGCCTACTGGCGCGGTGTGATGGAGCATGCCGC
This sequence comes from Opitutaceae bacterium, assembly GCA_044344065.1. GTDB lineage: Bacteria > Verrucomicrobiota > Verrucomicrobiia > Opitutales > Opitutaceae > UBA2377. Next base: position 1,474 of record JBIJDP010000221.1, on the reverse strand, counting down.
TTTCCAGGATGCCCTGCTGGCGCTGGGCGATCCCTCGGCGTATGCAACGAAGTTCTGGCAGAACACGCCCTACTTCCAAATCTACAACGTCCAGTCCTACCGGCACACCCAGTTTGGCGACCTTTCCAATGCCGGCATGTTCAACCTCGAGCCCTCGGTCGCCGAATTCATGCTGCATCTGGCCCGGGTGCAAGCGGACGGCCGCCTGGTGACCTACGCGGGGCTCTGCACGGATGCCCGGGCCAAGCCCGCCGAAAAAGGACTGCAGGGGCTCGACCGCAACTATCCGACGAGTGCGGAATTTCTCATCCGCAATTTCATTGCCAGCCATCGCCCCCTGCCCGCCGCCATCCCCCTGACCGATCTGCCGGCCAACCGCTGGTTCAGGGATGTGGGCTGGGTTTCGCTGCACAGTGATCTTGGCCGTCCGGCGGATGATATCCATGCGACCTTTGTCTCCTCGCCCTACGGCAGCTACAGCCATTCCCATGCACACCAGAACGCCTTCGTGCTCAATGCCTACGGCGAAAATCTTGCCATCACAGGCGCCTATCGCGAGTGGCACAACTCCCCCCATCACGAGGGGTGGACCCGCCTCACCAAATCCAAGAACGCTGTCCTGATTGACGGCCTGGGCCAGAAACCTAAGTCCGCGGAATCCTCCGGTGCGATCAAGCGCTTCACCGAGGCGCCCCGTTATGCCTGGACCACCGGTGACGCCACGGCGGCTTACGCCCTGCTCCAGCCCAAGGGACAGGTCAAACGCGTGACACGTGACTTCATCTTTATCGACCGCCGCTACGTGGTCATTCGCGACGTCGTGCAACTGGCCAAGCCGGGGCGGCTCACCTTTGCCCTCCACGCCCTGAAGCCCATCACGTGGCACGAGGCCGACGCCACTGCGCTGATTCAAGCCGTTCATGCCACGCTGACCATGCAATTGCTTTCTCCGGAGGCGGGCTTTACCGGCCGCGTGCAGGACCATGCCGATGTGCCCGTCGATCCCGCATATGCCCGGGGCTCGGCGGCCAACTACATCACCACCGGACGCTGGGATGAGCAGAGCCACCTGTTTGCCGACGTCGCCACCCGGCGCCCGCAGCACGTGCTCTATGCGGTGCTCTGGCCCGAGCGCGCCGGGTTCCCCGCCATCAAACTATCCACCAAACTCCACCCGGATGGCCGCCTCGTCGTGCAACGTCCCGACGGCCGCACGGACACGATCCAGTTGACCGACGAGAATCTGGCCATCGAATGATTCCCTCATGAAACCGCTGCATCCCTCCGCCCTGCCCCTCCCGATCTCGCCGCTCGCCCTCGGTACCTGGGCGCTGGCCGGCGACAAATTCTGGGGCGCCCAGGCCGAAGCGGATTCCATCGCCACCATCCATGCCGCCCTCGATGCCGGCGTGACCTTGATCGATACCGCCCCGGCGTATGGCGACGGCCTGTCGGAACAGATTGTCGGCAAGGC
>JBIJDP010000276.1:0-4515 GCA_044344065.1 Opitutaceae bacterium | reverse complement strand
GGACCCGCGAGCAGTCGCCGGCCGCGGCGGTCCAACTCTACGAACAGCTTTGGCGGGAGTATCCGGCGCAACCGTACGGCCAACGCGCCCTCATTCACCTGCTGCTGATTGCGCTATATGCGGATGAATCAAGAGATGCGGTCCTGGCCCATGCGGCGAAGATCGAGCAGCAGGCAGAGAGGCTGACGGATCCCGTGGTGCGCAGCCAATTTCACCAGGTTGCGGCCCGGGGGTACCTGCACCTCGGCAAGGCCGAGATGCGGGCGTTGGAGCATCTGCTCAAGGTCAGCGAACTTGGCGTGGCCAGGCGCGAGGCGGCCGGAGACCTGCATGTCAGCATCGGCCAGCTGGCCGCCGAGTTGGGCCGGCATGCGCTGGCGCGCGGACACTACCGCGCCTTCCTGCAGGAGTTTCCGAACGATCCGCGGGTTTACACCGTCAAGGCGTTCCTGGCGGCACTGCCGGCGGAGTGAGGTACACTCGTTTCAACTCAATGCGATTAACTGCAGGAGCGGCTTTATGCCGCGATGTTGGGCTCCGTTAGATTCCTGGACCGCCGCCCGGATATCAGTCCTTCCCGCGGATTACACGGATCGACGCGGATCACAGAGGCATTATCCGCGACCAAGATTGAATGCAAAGCGGCATACCAGGCACCCACTGATGCTCGCAGAGCGAAGTGCGCATGAAGGCTTGAGGTAGGGCAGGTCTCTGACCTGCCTTTTGACGTTTAATTGCGGTGACGCGTGCAATGGGCAGGTCGGAGACCTGCCCTGCCTCAAGCCCTCACCGGCGCACTATTCCGGCACCTCGATCCCGGCCAGCATGGCTCGGGTAATGTTCTTCCCGAGGAGGAAGAACTTCCGCTCCGGATACCACAGGACGTGGCCGTCGGCCGTCGGCGTGATGCTCGAATACATGGCGAGATCGGGCCGGCGCAGCGTCACCCCGTCGTTGTCCATGAGGAAATGCGGTTCGGAAAACCAGACCGGTTGCCTCGCCCCGGGGCGGAACAGACCGCGGACCAGCCAGATTGGCCGGCGGTGCAGGTTGCAGTCCATCGGACCCCAGCCGCCGAAGTGGCCGTCGTGATTATGAAAGAGGAAAATGTATTCGCCGGGCGCCACCTCGTAGATCGGACACGGGCTGCACGGATGCCGGAGGGGCAGGCTGGTGTCGGTCTGTTGCAGCGGCCGGGGCTGGTTCCAGGTTTCGCCGCGATCGGCTGATTCGGACCAGACCGGATGCCCGGCATTGGTGCGCATCACGCAGAACAGCCGTCCGTCCGGCAGCGGGACAATGCCGGGTTCCTGGACGACGCTGACCTCCGGGTGCCCGATGTGACCGTACCGCAGGGCCTGGCCGTCGTGCGCAAAATGACTGATCCTCAGGTCGCGCGGCTCCGGATCGGCGTCGAGATTGTCGAACCGCATGAACTCGACGACCGAGGGATCCGACCACCAGACGTCCAGCTTGCGCGGACCGGAGACGGCCGGGCTGAGCCAACGGGTCAGCCCGACGTAATAGGGACCGCCGAAGAGGCGCAGCGGATTCTGCCAGACGATGCAGTTGGCGGGAATGGCGGGATCCGGATGGTCCCACCGGGTGCGCGGCACCGGGACGAACTGTTCCTCCGACCAGGTGTGCCCGGCGTCGTCGCTGTACACCGCGCCCGTCGCGCCCGTGACGGAGGTAGCGTAATCGTGCACGCCCATGTAGCGATTGTAGAGGACGTAGATGCGGCCGGATTTCGACACGAGCGGGTAGCCGAACCGGGCCATGTGGCGCTGCGCGTCGGGGCCGGCGACCCGGCTCGGCTGGCTCCAGGTCCTGCCGCCGTCGCGGCTGCGCGCGATCACGATGCGCTGATCGGGTTTTCCCTCGTGCGTGCCCTGGGTCCAAAACGCGAGGAGTTCGCCGGCGGGATGGAGCAGGACAAGAAAGTGCTCGTTGCCGGTGTTCTGATCCGGTCCGTCCAGGCTGCGGGGCTGGTAAACTATGTAGTCCGGTTGGGTGCGGTTGACTTCGCGCTTGATGTCGCGCGGGACGAGCGTGTCCGGGCCCTGAATGCCGGCAGGGAACGAGGAAGGGGTTTTCATCGAGGGGGCGCGAGCGGCCCAAATACCTCAACAGGAACGACCCCGGAAGCGGAGCGCGAATGATGGTGGGATGCGTTTATTGATAGGACTTTGCGGACAGGAGGATCCGGCCGGTGCGGAGAAGTTTAGGTAAGAGCCTGCTGGCCGGCGATGGTTTGGCGTAGGGCTCGCGTTTGCGCGAGGCCGCGCCCGGCCGGCGATCATCGAACTGGCCCTGCGCAAGCGCAGGCCCTACAAATCGCCTGCAAGCAGGCTCCTTGTTGCGGCCTCTACTAGGTTTCGCCCGGGCATCGACCCTACACCGGCGTCAGCGGCGGGCGGCCCTGCAGCACGGCGGCGATGTTCTGCGCGCACAAATGGCGGGCCTGAAAACGGCTGGCGGTGGTGCCGCCGGCGAGGTGCGGGGTGAGCACGACCTGCGGCATGGTCAGCAGGTCCGGGTGCACGAGGGGCTCGTCCTCGAAAACATCAAGGCCGGCGCCGGCGAGATGGCCGGAGTGGAGTGCGGCCACCAGCGCGGCTTCGTCCACGACACGTCCGCGCGCCATGTTGATCAGCAGGGCCCCGCGCTTCATGCGGGCCAGCCGCTCGGCATTGATCAGCCGGTCGGAATCGGGATTGAGCGGCGTGTGCAGCGAGACGATGTCGGCGTGCGTGAGCAGCTCATCGAGCGGGGTGTATCCCGGGGCGTCACTGGCCGTGCGCCGGTAGTGCATGACCTTCAGGCCGAAGGCGCGGGCGCGGCGTTCCACCGCCTGGGCAATGCGGCCATAGCCGACGAGACCAAGCGTGCGTCCGTGCAGGAGCATGCCGTCCCAGCTGCCGGGTTGGAATCCGCGCCATGCGCCCGCGCGCACGAAGCGGTCGGCCTCTACCAGCCGGCGCGCGACCGCCAGGATCAGGCCAAGGGTGCAATCGGCGGTGGATTCGGTGAAGGCCTCGGGGACATTGGTGGCGATCACGCCGCGGGCACGCAGGGCGGCCAGGTCGAGATTGTTCACCCCTATTGCCACGTTGGCCACGATCCGCAGCCGCGGGGCGGCGGCTAGCAGTTCGGCGTCCACGCGCAACTCGGCCTGGTTGATGATGCCGGCCAGGGTGGGTGCGAGACGCAGCACTTCCGCCCGTGGCATGAGATCGCCGCCCGCGGGCCCCATGAGGACGTGCGCGATGCCTGCGAGGGGGGCCAGCACCTCCGGGGGCACGGTGTTGGTGATGAGGACAATCGGGAGTTCGGGGTGGGGCATGGCAGGAATCAGCGTTTGAATCCGATCACCAGTTCGCGCGGTCCGCGGAGGAAGCCGAAGTCCCACGCGACGGGATCGCTGAGCAGGCGGAGTTCGCGGCAGGTGGCGAGGAGGGTGCCCAGGGCCACGGCCAGTTCCAGCCGGGCCAGGTGAGCCCCGAGGCAGATGTGCGGTCCGAAACCGAAGGCGAGATGACGGTTGGGTTTGCGGGTGAGATTGAGGGTGTCGGGATCGGCAAACTGCTCCGGATCGCGGTTGGCGGCCGCGAGCATGAGCAAAATGAAATCGCCCTTCGCGACCGCGATGCCGCCGACCGTGGTGTCCGCAAGGCAGACCCGCTGGTCGCGGTGAAACGGGCCGCAGTAGCGCAGGAATTCCTCCACGGCGGTTTCCATGAGCGATGGGTCCGCGCGCAGTTGCTCACGCTGGGCCGGATGCCGGATGAGTTCGAGAATGGTGGCGGTCAGCAGGCGCGTCGTGGTCTCGTGTCCGCCCAGCAACAGGGTGACCGAGGTGCCGAGGATTTCCTCCTCGGACAGCGCGTCGCCCTCGGTCTGGGCATGCACCATGAGGGACAGGACATCATCGCGCGGCCGGGCGCGGCGCTCCGCGATCGCGGAGCCCAAGTAAGCCCGCAGCTCCAGCAGCGATGCCTGCGAGCGCAGGCAGGTTGCGAAAGCCGGCTGCGGCGATTTCATGAACTCCACGATGCCCGCTGACCATCGTGTGAAATGGCCCACGTCCTCCCGGGGTACGCCGAACAGTTGGGCGATCACTTGCACGGGCAGCGGATGCGCCAGGTCGTGCACCACCTCCAGCTGTTGCTCCCCGATTCGCGCAGTGAGCAGTTCGTCCACGGATTGCCGCACATGGCCGGCGAGGCGGTTGATGGTCGCGGGCCGGAAGGCGTCATGCAGCAGCTTGCGGATGCGCGTGTGCTCCGGCGGGTCCACATTGATGAGGCCCTGGGAGTAGTGCGCGACGAGCGGCTGCAGGGTGGCAAGTTGCGCCGCGTCGAAATGCCGGTGGAAGAGTCCGGTGATGCGGCCGACATTGGAGAAGCGGCGGAAGTCCTGCAGGCACGTGCGCACCTCCTCGTAGCGCGTGACCACCCAGCAGTTCCAGCGCCGGGACCACTGCACAGGTTCGCCCGCCTGCAATTCCCGGTA
>JBIJDP010000220.1:0-5078 GCA_044344065.1 Opitutaceae bacterium | reverse complement strand
CTCCGACAACCAGACCTCACCGTGGCAGGATGGCGGACAACCCTATTTGAAGACGCACCCCAATTACTCGAGGCGCGTCCAGGGACGCGTCCGCCACCCAATAAACCTTTGCGCGACCTTTGCGCCTTGGCGTCTTCGCTTTTAGTCCGGTCCGATCCTCACAACCGGCAACTCCAGATATTCGCCTTCGCTGCGAAATACAGCCGGTCGCCGGCGATCGCCAGACCGGCGGTGATCGGCACCGGCGGAGTTGCCAGCACGTTGACCCGATGTCCGTCGGCTTCGACCCGGAAAACCGCCCGGCCGAGCACGCCGTAAACCACTCCGGCCGGACTGCGGCCCAGCGAGTGGCGCACGACCTCGCCGTGGGCGGAAAGATCCTCGCGCTGCACGATGAGGCGCCGCGCGGGATCAAACACAAAGAACTGACCACCGGCAGTGAGACCGTAAACAAATCCGTCGGCCCCGACCTCGACGCTGTTGATTTCCTCCGCCCCGGGCACAGGCACCGTCTGGAACACCACCTGCCGGCCCGCCCAGTCAAAGAGGTAAAGGACGGCCTCCTTCTCCGTCGGATGTCCGCCGCCGGGCGCATGCACGCTGGTGCCGCCCACGAGGTCGCCGTTGGGCAGGGCCCTGAGGGTATGGGTGCTGTGGCGCGGGATAACCTGCTCATGGGTGAGCAGGGTCGTTGCGCCGGTCGGCAAATCCACGATGCCCAGTCCGCCGCCGACCAGGCCGTAGTCCATGAAACCCGCGACGATCACGTGCCGGCCGTCGGGATGGGCGACACAGGTGCGGGGCCGCGTGATGTGCTTTTCGAATCGGGTCAGCACCCACGGATTCGGCGCGGAGACCCGCTCCGGGGCAAAGGGCTGCGCGGGGTCGAAGAGGAAAACATCGCCGTACGGATAGGCCGGCCCGACCAAGGCGGCACCCTGCGCGGCAAACGCACAGATGTTGCCGCCGCCAATGGCCTTGATGGCCCCGAGGTCGGACATCTCGCGCACCGCGGGATCATAGCGAACGAGGTGCATGGGATGCGAGGTGCTCCCATAGATCCTGCCCCCCGGCCCGACGCCCAGCGACGCGATGAAAGCCCCGCCCGAACGAAAACGGATCGCAATCTCGCGAGCCGCGCCGCCCGGACCTGCGATTTCCATGCGACACTCCGGCAGATGGACGGTGACACGGCGCCCGTCCGGCAGCACCGCCGTCCGGTTCTGAAAACGCCCCGCCCCGCCGGGCACGGCGGCCGGGACCGCGGCTGCCGCAACCGGTTCGGCGCGGTCGGGATGCAGCCGGTAATGCCGCCCGCCCGCCTCGCCGTATACCGCACCGTCCGGACCCGAGATCACGCGGGCCGACCCCTGCCCGCGCTCGCTCTCCGCCAGCAGCGGACGCATCACGTTGGTGCGCGGATCGAACGCGACGAAGTTCCAGCGCGCGGTGCCGATGCCGGCATAGATCCAGCCGGCGGCATCCACCGCGAGGCTGCCGGGATATTGCTCCGCGGGATCGAGCCGCCCGTGGTCGCGCAGTTCCTGCGTGCGCGGGTCGAACGAGACCAGCCGCGCCTGCGGGTGCATCGCCGCATAGATGCGGCCGTCGGGACCGTCCGTCATCGCGGTATCCACGCAGCAGGCTTCCGCCGGTGCCGGCACGCCCTGGAAGGTGAAGGCGCGGCGGTCGGGATCGAACTCCAGCAGGGCATTGCCCGCGAAGGTGTAGAACCGGCCGTTGGTGCTCAGCAAAGACGCGTACGGCGCCCACTTTGCCCAGGTGTCGGAACGCGTGCCCTCGGGAAACTCCACCTGGGTCGTCACGCCAGAATCCACGTCGGTGACCAGCAGCGAGCCGCGCGGACTCAGGTCGAGCAGGAGCGTGAGCACGAGCGAACGTCCCTGCGCATCGCGCAGGGCGGCGACGCCCCGGCTCTCGGAGACGGCGGAGGCCAGACCGAGGTTGGCGAAACGGTTTTCCTTCAGCAAATGCGCCGCCGTGGCCGCCGCGGGCTTCAGGTGCTTGTCGAGCCACCCGTACATGAGCATGCGCACCTCGTGCGGGGCCGCGTGGCCCGACCCGTGGGCGTAAAAGGCGAAGTTCGGCGCCGCCGACTCCAGTTCGTACGCGTCCATCACCTTCATCAGCATCAGCACCCGCTGCCGGTAGGTCCATCCGGCCAGCTGCGGCGGGTCACCGGCGATGAGGTCGTTGAGGGCGGAGAGATCGAGAAAAGGCCGCGGGGCGATCAGCGCCATGATCTCGTGCTGGTCGATCGGGGGCAGCTCGCCGCGGAGCAGGCCGGCGCGGATCGGCTTCAGGTAGGTGTAGAAATGATCCCGCGCCCACGCCTCCACCTTGGTGTTGTACCGGAACGGCGCGCAGCCGGAATTGGACACCGCCGCGCGCACGCGCCCGTCGTACGCCGCGAGGAAATACGCCCCGTGGCCGCCCAGTGAGTGGCCGAGCGTTCCGATCCGCGCCGGGTCCACCTCGGGGAGGGTGAGCAGCACATCAATGGCGATGGAGTGCTCGTAGGTGAATTTGCCGACGGCGGTCCACTCGGGATGCTTTTGATGGAACCGTGCCGTCTCGTAGGCGCCCTCCGGCGGGGTGCGTTCGCCGGCCACGAAATGGTCGGGGGCGATCACAATGTAGCCGCGACGCGCGAGATGATCGAGGAACGCCTTCTCGGGGTTTTCCTCGAGTCCGGCCTCGCGTTCCTTGCCGTGCGTGTAGGTGCCATGCAGCGTGACCATCGCCGGCGCCGGGATGGCGAGGCCGTAGGGTACGGCCAGAAACGCATGCGCCCGTTCATCCGCCTCCACGGCATAGCTGATCAGGCGGCGCTCGTAGATGCCGTCGACGTCCACCGACTCATGCACGCGCAGGTCGAGCGGCGGCCGGGCCGGCTTGCGGTCATCGCGGATGAGCTCGAGGTAGCGCTGCCGCAGCACGGCCTTGTGCGCCAGCCAGTCGGCCGGAGTTTTCACCCCGGCAAGGAGATCATCCCAGGAACTGCGGATGGGTTCGGGTTCGGTGCGCGGGCGGACCGGTTCGGCGCTCATGGCCCGCCATCATGCGCGCAGTCGGCGGCGAAACATAAGCAAAAAAACCATGCAGAATTTTTAACCACGGATTTCACGGATCAGAGGATGGCCACCTAAGGCGCAGCAGGCACATAAGGACCCGGATAATTTTACAGGCGGAAACAGAGGGAGCAGAGTTCGATCCCAAACCTCCGTTTCCTCTGCTTCCTCCGGTGCCAAGGATTGGATCCTTCTGTGCCTTTTGTGCCTTATGTGGCCATTCCGGTTCGATCCATCCGTGTAATCCGTGCCTGCCCTTCGTCGGCCCGGCGAAGAAGGGGTTAAAACACCCGGTACGTCTTCGCGAGATTAGCTACGGTCTGGCCAATGCGCTCGCGTAGTTCCGGGGGGCTAAGGACCTCGGCCGCGGCGCCCCAGCCGAGGATCCATTGCTCGACCTCCTCCAGCGCGCCGAGCCGCAGCTGCAATTCCAACTTGCCGCCGGGCAGCTCGCGCAGCTCCTGCGACTCGTGCCACTCGCGCTCGCGCACGCGCTCGGCCGCGGCGGCGGTGAAGCGGATCACCACGCGCCAGTCGCCCGCGCCGCCCAGCACGCCGAGCGCGCTGGCAAAGAATTTCTCGGGCGAGAAATCCATCGGCCGCCTGAAGGCGGTCTTGGTGGTCGCAACGCCCGTGATGCGCGTCAGCGCAAACGTGCGCAGCGCCCCGCGCTCCGGATCGAAGCCCACGAGATACCAGAGGTTTTCGCGGTTGGCCAGATGGTACGGCTGCACGCGCCGCGGCGCGGCCTTCGCCTCGCCGGGCTTGCGGTAGGCGAAGGTCACCTCCACCTGGTGCAGCACCGCGGCGCTGAGGGCGTTGAACACCGCCAGGTCGGTTTTCCCGAGGCCGATGTTCTTGAACGACACGGCGCGCAGCTCATCGGCCGGGGAGAACGAAATCCGGTCGCGCAGCCCGGCGGCGAGCTTGCCGAACGCCACTTCCAACTGCCGGTGGAACGGCGTGCCGCGGTACTGCTCCAGGGCGCGCTGGGCCACAAGCAGGGCCAGCAACTCGCCCTCCGTCACGTTGACGGTCGGGAACGAGTTCACCGGCTGCGTGTAGCGGTAGGCGTTGAGCCGCGGATCAAACTCGATCGGCAGGTCGAGCCGGTCGCGCATGAAGGCGATGTCGCGCACGACGGTCTTGCGGGAGACCTCCAGGGACTCGACGAGCTTGGTGCAGTTGACGAGTGCGCCGCGGCGCAGCTCCTCGTGGATGCGCAGCATGCGCTCGAGCGGCGGACGGGAAAGCTGGGGCTTGGGGGTCATGGAAAATATCCTGCACATTTTTTAGCCTGGGCCAAGCAATGTCCCACCCCCTCGGGTATTCTGGGCGCATGATCCTCACCCGCCGCCCCATGAAAACCAACCTCCCCATCGCCCTCAGCTGGTCCTATTATGGCGAACTCCACCGCGTCACCCCCTGGCCCGAAGTCCGCTTCGAGCGCCTCTACGGGCAGGACTGGCTGCCCATCAACCCGGACAACGAGCTGCTGGCCGCCGCCTCCATCGCCTGCCGCACGCGCGACTGGCAGCCGTACCTTGATTTCGTCCCCACCGAAGTACGGGCCTTCCTGGCGAGCTTTGGCTTTGCCCGCATGGAGGCGCTGCAGGTCGTCGCGCGCTGCCCGGGCATGGTGGCCGCGCTCATCGAGACCCCTGCGCTGACCGCCTTTGTGGCCGCGCATGTCAGCCTCCGCGGCACGGCCAATCCCTGCTGGGCCGAGATCGAGGTCGTGCACGAGCGCAGCGGCATCTACGGCGTGCTGGAGTGGCTCGGCCTGCCCGCCTCGCGCCAGACCCTCACGATCCTGCGCCACCTCGAGTCGCCCGACCTGCCCCGCCGCTTCCTCGAGCTGCTGCGCACGCAGCTCTGGGAACCGCGCACGATCTTCGCGCTGCAACGCATCCCCGCCATCACCGACCGCGACCTGGCGCTGCACTGCCCGGCGTTTGCGGCGTGATGGTCTCTCGCGGAGGCGCG
>JBIJDP010000219.1:0-5089 GCA_044344065.1 Opitutaceae bacterium | reverse complement strand
CTCCTGCACCACCACGAGCCGACCGGTCTTGCGCACGGATTCCTCCACCGTCTCATGGTCCCACGGCACGATCGTGCGCAGGTCAATCAGCTCCACGCTCACCTTGTCGCCGAGCAACGCCACGGCCTCCAGCGCCTTTTCCATCAGGTTGCCCCAGGCCACCACCGTGACATCGCGGCCTTCGGTGCGTCGGCGCGCCTGGCCGATGGGCACCGAAAGCACCGGCGCCTCCACTTCCCGCTCGGCCCAGAGCAGATGCTTCGGCACCAGGAATATCACCGGATCCGCCGCATGCATTGCGGTCCACAGGAGCCCGGCGGCGTCCTCCGGGGTGCTGGGCACCACCACCGCCAAGCCGGGATAGTGGGCAATGGCCGATTCGTTGGCCTGCGAATGCCAGAGCGATCCGCCGGGCAGATAGGCCCCGTAGGGCGCGTAGATCACCGTCGGGCAGGTCCACTTGCCGTAGGTGCGCCAGCGCAGGGTGGCCAGGTTTGTCACCAGCTGGTTCCAACCGGGATAGATGAAATCGATGAACTGCAGCTCGAACACCGGTCGCTTCCCGTAGCTCGCAAGCCCGCACGCCACGCCGAGGATGGTGGATTCCGCCAGGGGCGAGTTGAAGACCTGCCGCGGGAAATCGGTCGAGAGCTTTTGGGTCAGCCGGAACACCCCGCCCTTGGGATCCTCCACATCCTCGCCGAAGATCAGCCGGTCGTGATTGGCCTCGAGCCCGGAGCGCAGGGTGCCGTTGATCACGTCGCCCATGCGGTGCTTGCCGGGTTGCAGCACGACCTCGTCGAGTGCCGCCGGCGGGGAGGAGACATTCACTTCCAACTCGTTCGCCGCCGGATTCTCCGCGCGCTCGGCCTCGGCGTAATCGCGTCGCACGCGCTCCTTCACCTCGCGGTCCAGCTTGGCGAATTCCGCTTCGGTCAGCTGGCCCTCGGCGATCATCTGTCGCTTCAGCGTCAGCAGCGGATCTCGCTCCGCCAGCTTGGCCAGGTCCTCCTTGCTGCGGTATATGGCCTGGTCGTCGGTGCTCGTGTGGCTCGAGAGCCGCTCAAGCTTCACCCACAGGAGCCGCGGTCCGCGGCCGGCGCGGATGTCCGCCATGGCCGTTTCGCTGGCGGCATGAACCTGCTCGACATCCCACCCTTCGACCACCTGCCACTGGTCTTCGTTCAACACCTGCAACGCCCGGGGCGTCATCCGCGCCGTGGGCGTGCTGATGCCAAACCCGTTGTCCTCCACCACCAGCAGCAACGGGAGGCTGCGCTCCTGCGCAAAGCAGATCGCCTCGTAGAAATCGCCCTGGCGCGTCGCCGCGTCGCCCACGGTCGTCACCACCAGGGTCCGCTTGCCGTCGAACTGCATGCCCCAGGCCATGCCGCAAGCCGGCAGGAGCTGCGCCGCGGTGGGTGTGGGCACGCTCCAGATATTGAGTTCGCGGAAACTGTAATGCGACGGCATCTGGCGGCCGTGCGACGAGGAATCGCGCTTGGCCATGTAGTCGAGTGCGAGCTGCCTGGTGGTCACGCCGCGGCCGAGGACCATGCCGCGATCGCGGTAGTAGGGCGCGAGGTAGTCACCGGGCAGGAGCTGGCGCGACAGGGCCGCGAGCGCCTCATGTCCGCGGCCCGAGACATGGAAGTGTCCCTTGCCCTGGCGGTTGAGGTTTTCCTCGCGCAGGTCGCCGTGACGGCTCTCAAGGATCGTCAGCAGCAGTTCGCGCTTGAGTTGGGGAGACAGGACGGCGGGGTCAGATAATGCAGGCATGGTTCGCTCCTGGGGTGTGCGGAGTGAAAGGGTGGGGGGTTACCGAGTCACAAAGTCCGGCCATAGGAGTGGCGCAACGCGTTTATGGACTTAGGACTGTCAGGAGGGGGTATTTGCGCCAAAAGGCGTATGATTTCAGCGCCAGGACACGAAGCCGCAAAGGCGCGAGCGCAAGAGAACATCCCGAATCGCGGAAGGCCGCATGGCGCGCACATTCCGTCCGTAGGGTGCGTGCCTCCTGAACCTTCTGTGGCCATTGGCCTGGCCTTAACACTTCCTATCTGGCCCTGATAGTACGCACAAATTGAATTCGATCAGGAACTCGAAACTATCTGCAATAGTCTGCGAATCCGCGGTCAATTCTCAGTGGATCGTATTCTCTGCTCCCTCTGCGGCCGCCAGATAACTGTCCTGGCTCCAAATCCGTGGTCAAAACTAGCCCGCCCGGTTCGCGTATTTCATCAAGCCTCCCCGGAAAGCGGGGAAGCCCGCGCCACTGAGCAGCGCGAAGTCCACATCGTCGGGGGACTTGATCACGCCTTCCTCAAGGCAACGCCGCGCCTCGGCGATCATGACGCCCATAAGGCGGTCAACAATTTCGGACGGCTCCATCTTGTCGCTCCGAGCATGCGCGGGGGGCGCCAGCGTCGCGACCGCGGGATTCAATGTCTCTTCCCGGCCCATATAGGCATAGAAACCTGAGCTGGCGCCGTTCTTGCGACCCTTCAATCCGGCGGCGAGGAGACGGGCACAGAGGGACGTGCGGCTGACGCGGTCGGGGAAGTAATGCGCCATCTCGCCGAAGATGAAATCGGTCACATCCACTCCAACCTCGTCGATCAGGCGCATGGGACCCATCGGCCAGCCCCAATCGTGCAGCGCGGCATCAATGACATCGGTAGGGATGCCCTCCTCCCAGAGGCGGCAGCCCTCGTTGAGGTAGAAAAAGAGCACGCGGGTGACGAGAAAACCGGGCGAGGAGCGGCAGATGACCGGTGACTTGCCCAGGGTCTTGGCAAAGGCGAGGGCCGCCTCGGCGGCGGACGCGGTGGTGTGCCGGCCGACGATGAGCTCGACGAGGGCCATGCGGCTGACGGGGTTGAAGAAATGGAGACCGAGGGTGCGGCCGGGATTGGGCACGTGGCCGGCGAGTTCCTCGATGGGGAGCGCGGAGGTGTTGGAGGCGAGAAGCGCATCGGGACGGACGACGGCGGCGAGCTCGGTGAAGAGCTGCTGCTTGGCCGCGACGCTTTCAATGATGGCCTCGATGACCAGGTCGCAGTCGGCAAAACCGTCCCAGCCCGTGGTAGTGCTGACGCGGGCAAAGCCGGCGGCGGCATCGGCGGCCGAACACAGACGGCGTTTGACCGCCTCGTCGAAGAGGCCGCGGATCACCCCGGCACCGCGCTCGACGGCGGCGGGCTGGACGTCGCGCATGACGACCTGCAACCCGCGGGCGGCGCACCACTGGGCGATGCCGGAGCCCATCACGCCGGCGCCGACGACACCGACCTTGCCGACCGGGCGCGCACTCGCCGCCGGGTCCGGGGCAAACCAGCCGTTGAGTGTGCGCTTTTTCGCCGCATCGCGCAGGAAAAACGCGTGGATCATGTTGCGGCAAACCTCGCCCGTCATGACCTCGCCGAAAATCTCCGACTCGATGGCGAGCGCCTCGGCAAGCGATCGTCCGGCCCCGCGCGCCACAACCTCAATGATCTGCCGCATCGCCGGCACCTGTCCGCGGGTTTTGGTCGCGGTGGTGCGGCGGAGCTCCTCAAACCAAGCGGAGTCGGGTTGTGCGGGAGCAGGTCGCACGGGCAGGCCGGAGGTGGCCAGTTGCAAGGCCACGGCCTTGGCCCGGGACTTCAGTTCCGCCACCGGCACGATCTCGTCCACGAAACCGGCGGCCTTGGCCTCGGCCGCGGAAAGAAGCCGCGCTTTAAAAACGTGCTCCAAGGCCGCCGCCGCGCCGACGAGCCGGGGCAGTCTCACGCCACCGCCCCAACCGGGAATGGCCCCCACCGCCGTCTCGGGCAGGCCGATCTGGGTTGCCGGGACGTCGCTGGCGATGCGCCAGTGACAGGCGAGCGCGAGTTCAAAGCCGCCTCCGGCCGCCGCCCCATGGAGCGCGCAGACCACCGGCACCGGGAAATCGGCGAGTTGCTGGAAGACGGCCTGGCCTTCACGGGAGATTGCGGAGGCGGTGGCGGGATCGGGCATTTGCGCCATCCATTTCAGGTCGGCGCCAGCGATGAAGATGCGGTCCTTGGCACTGGTGATGACGACGGCCTTGACCGGCTGCGCGGCGAGGGCCGCCACCGCCGCCCGCAGGGCCGCGAGCGCCGCCGGGGTCATGACATTGGCGCGGGTTGCGGGATCGTCGAACGTGATCCAGCCGAGTCCGTCGGCATCGAAGGAATGGGTAACGGGAGGGCGGGTCATGGGGTCGAAAGGGCTCCGCGCCGCGGCCGGCCGGGGACGTATTTCCTGAGGTATTTGAGGGCGATCTCAAACTCGTGCGGCAGCGGCGAGCGCACCACGAGCGGTTCGCGCGTGACGGGATGCCTGAGGGTGAGCTCGGTCGCGTGCAGCGCCAGCCGGGCGATGAGCGGCTTCTCCTCTTCCCGCCCCTTGTAACCGCGCTTGAGGGCCGAGAGCAGGAGGAGAACCTCGGGATCACCGTAAAGCGCATCGTTGAGGATGGGCGCCCCCGCGGCCGCGAGGTGCACGCGCAGCTGATGCGTGCGACCGGTCAGGGGCCGGCATTCTAGAAAGGCAAAGCGGCCGAAATTCCCGAGCACGCGAAACTCCGAGCACGCGGGTTTGCCACCCCGGCCCTTGAACACGCGCATGCGCCCCGGCAGGCGCTCGTCTTCGCCGAGGTCGAGATCGACGGTGAAGACTTCCGGCAGCGTGCCGTCCGGCGTGCGGACCGGGGCGGTGACCTTCATGGCGCGCTCCGGCGGGAGGATGGCGACGAGGGCGTGATAAACCTTGGCGACGGTTTTGGATTGAAACTGGCCGCTCAGAAAATCGAGCGCCGGCTTGGTCTTGGAGCAAAGCACCACGCCACTGGTGCCGGTATCGAGCCGGTGCACGTTGGCCAGATGCTGGCCGTATTTCGCCTGCACGAGTGTCATCAGGCTGGTGCGCTGCTTTTCCCAGCGGGTGGGCGCGACCAGCATGCCGCTCGGCTTGTCAAAGGCCATGAGCGTGTCGTCCTCGTATATCACCGGTGGCAGGAGCATCGGCTGAACATGGGCGGGCGGACGCGATGGCCGCAACCAAATGTAGCGCGATGCCATGGGTG
>JBIJDP010000218.1:0-5107 GCA_044344065.1 Opitutaceae bacterium | reverse complement strand
CTCCGAAGAGTTTAGCTCAGGATGAGTTCGGGACGGTTCAGCAGCGGCGCCTCGCCCTGCTGCTGGACGAAGACACGGCGGACCACCTCCATGACCGCGACGAGTTGCAGGGCCTTCACATGGCCGATCCCCTTGAAGCGGCGGAAATCGTTTTCCTTCCAGCCGAGGAGGCCGGCGAGGGAACCGGCCTCCGTGATCATGCCGGCCGCGAGCGAGAGCACGTCCATGCCCTGGGTGCCGTTGCGGAGGAGGAGGGTGAGCAGTTCGGTATCGGACAGAACGGACGCCCCATAGGTTTCCATCCGCTCCTGGGGTCGTTCGCCCAGGACGGTGGAGCGCAGGCGGTTTTCAGAGGTGAAGGCCGGCTCGGTCATGAGGATTTGTTACTGGCCGCCGTCCCGCAATCGTGCAAATGCTGTATGTGCCATAATCATGAATGCACTGCGCATCACCGTATGGGGTGAAAACGTCCACGAACATAAACATCCCGCCGTAGCGGCGGTCTATCCCAAGGGCATGCACACCGTGATGGCCGAAGGCCTCCGGGAGTGTCTGCCCACGGCCGAGGTGACCACGGCCACCCTGCAGGAGCCGGACCACGGCCTGACCGAGGAGCGGCTGGCCGCGACCGATGTGCTGACCTGGTGGGGGCACATGGCGCATGGCCTGGTCGAGGACCGCATCGCGGAGCGCGTGCAGAAACGCGTCCTCGAAGGCATGGGCCTGATCGTGCTCCACTCGGGGCATTACTCGAAGGTCTTCAAGCGCCTGATGGGCACGACGTGCTCATTGACCTGGCGTGAGGCCGACGAGCGGGAGCGTCTCTGGGTCTGCAATCCCGGGCACCCCATCGCCCGCGGCCTCGACCGGTATTTCGAGCTGCCGCAGGAAGAGATGTACGGCGAGCCCTTTGGCGTGCCGGCGCCGGACGAGCAGGTGTTCATCTCCTGGTTCGAGGGCGGCGAGGTTTTCCGCAGCGGATGCTGCTGGACGCGCGGCAACGGCAGGATTTTCTATTTCCGGCCCGGCCACGAAACCTATCCGACCTATTACGACAAGAATGTCCGCCGGGTCATCGCCAATGCCGCGGAATGGGCCCGTCCGCAGGGCACGTGGATTGATTCCTGCCCGAACGCCAAGGTCTCGCCGGAGAAGATCTCGCCGAAGAAGTGATGGGGATTGGCGATACCGGATTTCGGATACCGGATAGAGAAGACATCGTAGGGGCGCACCTCGTGTGCGCCCTTTTTTTGCGCCGGAGGCCAAGGCGTGAAAGCGAATATCACAGCCTATCCAGTAGGGCAGGTCTCTGACCTGCCTTCGAACGCTGCCCCGCGGATGGTTCGTGCAAATGGCGGGTCAAAGACCCGCCCTACCTGGGCTCCCGCATCCTGCTTTCCGGTATCCCCGACCCGAAATCCCTCAATAGTGCTTCACGTAGCCGTTGCGGCGCAGGCGCTCCAGCCAGCGTTCCTGGTTCTGGTTCGTCATCTGCTGGATGAGCATGCGCTCGATGGTCTCGCGCACCTCGTCGATGGGCTGGATGCCGGCGTACTTGCGGTCCTCGGCATAGAGAATGAAGGCGCCCTCGGGCAGAATGATGGGCGCGGTCAATTCGCCCTTCTTGAGGGCGAAGAGGGGTTCGCTGAATTCCTTCTTCAGGTCGGCCTGCTTCTGCCAGCCCCAGTCGCCGCCCTTGGTGCGGCGTGAGTCCTGGCTGTATTCCTTGGCGAGATCCTCGAATTTTTCACCCGCCCGGAAACGGCCGATGACTTCCATCGCCTTGTTGCTCAGGTCCATGTCGGTTTCCGAGTTGCGCCGGTTGAATTGGATGAGACGCAGGTGGACGGCGTCATCCTGGTAGAACCGCTCCTTGTTTTCGCGGTAGAAGGTCTCGATGCGCACCGGGCTGACGATGCTGTAGGACTTGCGCTGCTGCTGGCGCATGTAGGTGTAGATGATCTCCTCCTCGATTTCCCGGCGGTATTCGCGCAGGGTGGTGCCGCGGGAACGGAGATAGGCGAGGAACTTCGAACGGTCGTTGTCGAACTGCTCGGCCTGGATGTCCGCGATGCGGTTGTCGATGAAGCCTTCGGGAATGCGCTTCTTCTCGTCCTTGCGGAATTCCTTCACGATGAGGACGCGGTCAATGAGGCTCTGGATCACGTCGTCCTGGAGCTCCTCGAGCTTCTGATTGAATTCCTTCTCGCTGCGGGACTCCCGCTGGATCTGCTGGATGAGGGGGGCGATTTCCCGGCGGACATCGTCCACGGTGATGACCTTGTCCTCGGCGATGGCGGCGATGCCGTTCGCGAAACGCAGGTTCAATCCATCCGGGGTGCCCAACGAGGCGGTGGGAGCCTGGCTGAAGGCAGCGCTACCGGAACCGGCGGCGAGGAGGGCGAGGGCAACGAAACGACGGAACGTCATGGGTTGGGCAGATTGTTCAGAAAGGAGATAATTTCCCTCAAACGTAGGAGGGGCTTGGGGGCGGTCAACCTTGGAAACCGGGTACCGATCTGAACCCAGTCGTCGCGGCGGCCGCTCTGGCGCAGGCACTTAAGCCGGCTAGACTCTGTTTCGACGGAAACGATGCCCTTTTGTTCCGCCCGAACGCGTATTTCCGTGATCAGCAGCAGGGCTTTGACCTCGTCGCCGAAGCGGCCGAACCGGTCGCGCAGCTCCTGATCGAGTTCCTTCACCCGGGCCGGGGTCTCGGCCAGGGCTAGGCGCCGGTAGAAGTCCAGGCGGAGGCGGGTTTCGGCGATATAGGCGATGGGGATGCGGGCCTGGATGCTGGCGACCTCGGTGACAGCAGCGTCCTCCTGGGCCTTCAACACGGTATAGGCATCCTCGTAGCGCCGGCGGTGGGAGTCCTCCCCGGTGCCCTCGCCGATGAAGACAAAGTCGAGTTTCACGCTGGCGCGGATGGCGGAGGCCTGCCTGTCGCCCTTCAGGCGGGCCACGGATTGGCGCAGCAGCTGGCAATAGAGTTCGAAGCCGACCCCGGCGATGTGGCCGCTCTGTTCGGCGCCGAGGAGGTTGCCGGCCCCGCGCAGTTCCAGGTCACGCATGGCGATGCGGAAGCCGGCCCCGAGCTGGTTGTGGTGGCGCAGGGCGGTTAGACGCTGCCGGGCGATCTCGAGGAGACGGGTGTGCCGGTGGAGGAGCAGGTAGGCGTAGGCCTGGTGCTTGAAACGGCCGACGCGTCCGCGGAGCTGGTACAGTTGCGAGAGCCCGAAGCGGTCGGCGCCCTCGATGATGATCGTGTTGCAGTTCGGGATATCGAGCCCGCTCTCGATGATGGTTGTGCACACGAGCAGCTGGTACTTGCCCGCCACGAAGTCGGTCATCATCAGCTCAAGCTCGTCGGCATCCATCTGGCCGTGGCCGACGCCGATACTGACGCCGGGCAGCAGCTCCCGCAGCCGGGCGGCGACGAGGTCGATGGTCATGACGCGGTTGTGCAGGTAGAAAATCTGGCCGCCGCGGCGGATCTCGTGGTGCACGGCGTCGATGATGATCTTCTCGTCGTAGGTGCGGACGATCGTCTGGATGGGATGGCGGTTGGTGGGCGCCGTCTCGATGACGCTGAGATCACGGGCGCCCGTCAGCGCAAGGTAGAGCGTGCGGGGGATGGGCGTGGCGCTCATCGAGAGCACGTCCACGGTGGCGCGCATGGCCTTGAACCGCTCCTTGTGCTTCACGCCGAAGCGCTGCTCCTCGTCGATGACCACGAGGCCGAGGTCTTTGAAAGCCACATCGCTTTGCAGGAGGCGGTGGGTGCCGATGAGAATGTCCACCTGTCCTGCCGCGGTGGCGGCGAGGATGATCTTCTGCTCCGCGCGGGAGCGGAAGCGGCTGAGCATCTCGACCGCGACGGGGTAGCCGGCCATGCGCTCGCGGAAGGTGTTGAGATGCTGCTGGGCGAGCACGGTGGTCGGCACGAGCACTGCGACCTGGCGGCCGCCCTGCACGGCCTTGAACGCGGCGCGGATCGCCACCTCGGTCTTGCCAAAGCCGACGTCGCCGCAGATCAGGCGGTCCATCGGCCGCGTGAGTTCCATGTCGGCCTTGGCCTCCTTGATGGCCCGCAGCTGGTCGCGGGTCTCGGTGAACGGGAACGAGGCCTCGAATTCCTTCTGCCAGGTGGTGTCCTCCGCGAAGGCGTGCCCCGGCTGCGCCTCGCGGGCGGCCTGGATGCGGAGCAGTTCGGCGGCGAGGTCAATGGTCGAGCGCTCGGCGGCCTGCCGGGCCTTTTCCCAGCGGCCCGAGCCGATGCGCCCGAGCTGGGGGCGGGCCTTGCTCAGGCCGACGTAGCGGCTGATGAGGTGCGATTCCTGGAGGGGTACGTGCAGCGTGACTCGGTCGTCGAACTCAAGGGAGATGACCTCGCGGATGCCCTGGGCGGTATCGAGTTTCGTGAGGCCGCGGTAGAGGGCGATGCCATGCTGGAGATGCACGACGAAGTCGCCCTCGACGAGCTCGGAGAAATCCAGCAGCTGGTCGATCTGCGCGCGGGTGGCAATCGCCCGCGGATTCAGCACCGGACGGCGCTGCCGCTGGCGGCCGAAGACCTCGGTCTCGGTGATGAGGACGACCCCGCGTGCAGTCGAATCGCCGCCCAGCAGGCTTCGGCAGGAAGCGTTCTCGCGGAAGGTGAGGCGAAAGCCCTCGTTGAGTCCGCCGCGGAGAAAGCGGGGCTTGGCCTTGCCGAACAGCCCGCTCTCGGTGAGCACCTCCTCCATGCGCTGTTGCTCGCCCTCCTTGGCCGCGATCCAGAGGATGCCGTAGCCCTCCTTGCGCCAGCCTGCGGCCAATTGGAGAAACTGCCGCCGGGAAGACTCCTCGGCCTGCAGGCGTTCCTGCGCGACGAGCGAATCGGCGGGATAGCTGCGGTGGTGGGCGAGGCTTTCGGTGTCCCAGGTGGTTTCCTGTTCGGCGGCGTCGAAGAGTGTGCTGGCCTCGTCGAGGTCGCTGAGGCCGCAGATCAGGGCGCATTTGGCCTGCAGGGGGGCCAGCGGATCGGCGTTGGCGCTGGAGAAGGTGGCGAACTCCTCCGCCAAGGCCGCGGGCTCGACGAAGACCAGGTGGGTTTGCGGCGAGA
>JBIJDP010000464.1:0-3237 GCA_044344065.1 Opitutaceae bacterium | reverse complement strand
CTCCGCGAGCTTGCGGGAGAGCACGGAGCCGGTGATGAGCGGCAGGCTCGGAATGGTGCCGGTCTCCTTGCGCAGTTCGTAGAACTTGGCGTCGGCCGGAGCCAGCTTCTCGTCCTGGCCCACGATGGCGCCGCCGATGCGGGCCAGTTGGGAGGTGAAGCCTTCGATGGTGAGACGGGGCTTGAAACCCGGGAAGCAGCCCAGCTTGTCGAGGGGATTGATGATGTAATCATGCTCCACCCCGCACATCATCGGCACCACCACCCCGGACGCCATGGCGAGGGGGACCAGCACCAGCGAGGTCTTGTCACCCACTCCGCCGGTTGAGTACTTGTCGATCTTCGGCTTGGCGATGTGGGAAAGGTCGATTACTTCGCCGGACAGCATCATTTCCTCGGTCAGATCGGCCGTCTCCTGCGCCGACATGCCGGAGAAGTAGATCGCCATGGCCAGCGCCGCCAACTGGTGCTGGGGCATCTCCCCATCCAGTGTGCTGTCAATGATATAGCGGATTTCTTCCTGGGAAAACTCACCTCCGTCACGCTTCTTTTCGATGAGGAAATTAAAGGTCGGTTTGATGAAACGGCGGGCGGGTATGGTGCGTTTGCTGCTCATGTGGGTTTGTTGTGAATAACTGCGGCTCAACCGCAGGGCGTAAAAGTTTGCGATAGAACAAGCCCCCTTGGATTTGTCGAGCCAAAATGCCCGGGACGGCCGGCGGAAACGGCGATTCCGAAGGGGAATAGGCGTGTAGTTGCCAACCAGTGACCGAAGTGCCCCACGCCCGTGATCAGCACCGTTGGCGGCCCTTTTCCCGATCCGGTCGGTCGCAACCCAAACTCCACGCTTGCGCGCCGGCGGCGACGGGCGGTTGAGTGGGCGGATGCACGTTTCATTCAACATTGCCGCCGATCTGGAAGCGGCGGTGCTAACCGCCGCCCAGACCGCCGGTTTGGAACCGGGCGCCTTCGCCCCTGAGCTGCGTGCCGCCGACCCGCGCCATGGCGATTTCCAGGCGAATGGCGTGCTGGGTTACGCCAAGGCCCGCAGGCTGAACCCGCGGGCGGTAGCCGAGCAGATTCTCGCCGCCCTGCCCGCCGCGCTGCGCGACACTTTCGAGGTCGGCATCGCCGGTCCCGGTTTCATCAATTTCCGCCTCAAGCCCTCCACCCTGCTGGCCTGGCTCGGCGAATACGATTCCGCCGAGCATCTGAAATCCGGCGCCGCTTCGCTCTATCAGGGCCAGCGTTATGTGGTGGATTTCAGCTCCCCCAACACGGCGAAGCAACTCCACGTCGGCCACATCCGCGGCATGGTCATCGGCGAGGCCATCTGCCGGCTGCTCGCGTTCTGCGGCGTCGAGGTGATCCGCGACAACCATATCGGCGATTGGGGCACCCAGTTCGGCAAGCTGATCTGGGGCTACAAGCACCTCCGCGACGACGCGGCCCTGGCCGCCGATCCCCTCGAGGAACTCGAACGCATTTACAAGGCCGCCGACGCCGCCACCAAGACCGATCCCGCGGTGCTGGACGCGGTGCGCGCCGAGCTCGTTCTGCTCCAGTCCGGCAACGCCGAGAATCTCGCCCTCTGGCACAAGATCAACGACCTCAGCGCCCACGCCTTCGCCTCGATCTATCAGGAGCTCGGCATCCATTTCGATCATCAACTCGGCGAGAGCTTCTACAACGACAAGCTGCAGCAGGTTTACGACGAACTGACCGCCGCCGGCCTGGCCGGCGAGTCGCAGGGCGCCCTGGTGGTCTTTCATCCCGAGCATCCGCGCTTCAAGACCCAGCCCTTCATCATCCGCAAGTCCGACGGCGCCTCCAACTACGCCTCGACCGACCTTGCGACGATGCTTTACCGCACCGAGCACTTCAAGGCCGACGCCATCGCGGTGCTGACCGACGCCCGCCAGGCCGACCACTTTGAACAGTTGTGGCTCACCACCCGCAAATGGTTCGAGCACACCGGCCGCCGGCTCCCGCGCTTCGAGCATGTTTCCTTCGGGTCCATCCTCGGCGAGGATGGCAAGGCCATCAAGACGCGCTCCGGCGATCCGATCAAACTCCATGCCCTGCTGGCCGAGGCCGTGGAGCGCGCCTTCGCCCTGGTCACGGCAAAGTCACCCGAACTGCCGGAGGCGGAGCGCCGCGACATCGCCAACGCCGTCGGCATCGGTGCGGTGCGTTATGCGGACCTGGCGCAGAACCGCAGCAGCGACTACATTTTCTCCTGGGAAAAAATCCTCGCCTTCGAGGGCAACACCGCCCCCTACCTGCTTTACGCGGTCACCCGCATCCGTTCGATCTTCCGCAAGGCGGGCTTGGATCCCGCCGACGCCGCGGCCACGGCGGGCGCCACCGCACCGGAGACTCCGGGGGAAACCGCCCTGGCCCGCAAGCTCGTGGGCTTCGCCACGGTGCTCAACCTCACCACCGCGCAGCTCCGGCCGCACTTCCTCTGCACCTATCTCTATGAACTGGCCGGCGAGTTCAGCACGTTCTACGCCGCCGACAAGGTCATCGTGGACGAAGCCGACATAAAGGCCCGCCGGCTGCTGCTCTGCGCCCGCACGCTGCTTGTCCTGGAAACCGGCCTGCAACTGCTCGGCTTGCGCACGCTGGCCCGCATGTAATTCCTTGCCCTGCACCGGCCCCGGGGTGGGTTTCGTCGCGACAATACTCTTGCCGCTTCCCGGCCCTGCCGCCACCCTTAGTCATCCCCATGGCCACGCAGGAATACTACATCCGCAACGAAAACGAGACCGAGGCCCGCGGGCCTTTCAATCTCGAACAGCTCACCTCGCTCCTCGACTCCGGCCAGCTCAACCTCGAGACCCTTTACTACGAGGCCACGACCGAGCAATGGGTCGCGATCGGCACCAGCGCCGAAATGAAGGCCGCGCTCTTCCCGGAAAAGAAAAAGCTCGTCGTCAAGGCCAAGGAGAACCTCAAGACCCTCAACACCGCCAGCGACAGCCGGCCGCCCATCACGGTCGACGACATGCTGGCCGCCGCCGAGGGCCGCACCAATGAGACCGGGGACAAGCGCGATCCCGCCATTGCCATGGCCCGCGCCGCCGCCATCGGCACCTGGAGCGCGATCGGGATGCTGGTCATCGCCGCGGCCGGCGAGATCCTGCCCTCGATTGATTTCGTTTTGGCCTTCGATCCGGCCCTGCTGCTGGAGCACCCGCTCCTCATCATCGGCGCAATCGACCTCGTGCTGGCC
>JBIJDP010000217.1:0-5114 GCA_044344065.1 Opitutaceae bacterium | reverse complement strand
TACCTGCCGCCACCTTCCCCGGCGCCTTGGATGGCCGCACATCCACCCGCTCCAGGAACAACGCAACCAAGTCCCGTTGCTGCCCAAGCGAAAGGGTGGGCATAATTTCCGAAAAACGAGCGAGCGACTGACGGATGCGCACGGCGTCCAGTCCACCTTGCTCGCATTCCGCCAAATCCGCCCGCAGCTGCTCCCGCTCAATAAGCAACCGCTGCTTTTGCTGATGCAACGCGTCTGCCTCAATCCGGAGGGATTCACTCAGCGAGGCGAGCCCTCCAGTCACAATGGCCTGTGCGCAATTGCGCAACTGTGCCGCAATCGTTTCGAGCGAGGTCTCAACCTCGGTCAGCCTAGCCCGCAGGGGAGTCCGGTCCGTTTGCCGATGCTCCAATACTCGTTCCAAGGTAGCTTGGACTATTTCCGGGTGCTGGCTGCACTGGCCCAAGAAGCCCATGACCGCCAGTTCCAGGGAACCCGCGGCGATGTGCCTTACCGGACAGGTCGCGTCCGTCCGCTCCTTGTGCAGGTAGCCACAGGTATAATAGCGGTACGGCTTGCCGTTGGGATCGTGTTTGCCGCTGGCACTGGGGATCAGGGCCCGGCCACAACTGCCGCAATAAGCGATGCCCTTAAGCAGGTGGAAGTGCTTGTCCCGGTCCGTGAACCGCCGCTTCGGAGGATTGAGCCGCTTATTGATCGCGGCATTGGCCCGCTCCCATGTTTCCAAGGAGACCAAAGCTTGGTGCTGGCCGGCGAAGACTTGGCCGTTCATGCGCACCTGGCCGGCATAGAGCGGCCGGGTGATGAGCCGCCGCAGGATGTCCGTCCGGAAGCGCCGGTCTCCGATGTTCAGCGGTTGGCCGTCACGGCTGTGGTAGTGCCTTACCCGGGTCCGGAGCCCCTCATCGTTGAGGGTATTGGCAATATCCGCCAAGCCCACGAGCCGGGCAGCCATTTCATAGATTCTGACGATTACCGCCGCTTCCACGGGCTCCGGGCTCAGACCTTGGAGCTTCTCGTCATAGCGGTACCCGTAGGGCACAACGCCACCGGTCCAGAACCCGCGCTTGGCCTGTTCGTTGAGTTTCAAGCGGATCTTTTCGGCCGTGTTCAGCCGCTCGTATTCCGCGACACTCATGAGCAGGTTGTTCTTGAGCCGGCCCGAGGGCGTCTCGTCCGACAGGTCCTCGGTCGGGCTCACAAGTTTACAGCCGTGTTTCTGGAGGAAAGACCGGAAGGGGCCCCATTCGTCGGTGCTGCGCAGGACGCGCTCCAGTTTGAAGATCAGCACCACCTTGACCTCGCCGGACTCGATCAGGCGCATCAAGGCCCGGATCCCCGGCCGGTTCATCGAACTGCCGGAGTAGGCTGGGTCCGAGAAGCAAGCGACCTCGCACCAGCCGAGGGCGGTTTGCTTCGTGATGTGGTCCCGGCAGATGGCGGCCTGGCTCTCACAGGAGTCAAACCGGCCGCCGACTTGGTTGGCCGTGGAAACACGGGTGTAGATCGCGACCGGCACGGTAGCCGGCGTGTTGATGGGATTCGCGGACGGGATCGCCTGCATAACTGTCCTCCAATTTTAAGGTGGGAGGGCGATCCAATTGGCCTCACCCCGGGTGAACTAACTCGCCGGACATTATCGCAGAATGTGGAAGAAATTCACGCGCGGAATTTTAGCAGGCCCCAAAACCGGACCGCCTTGGGACACGCCATTTTCCCATGGCGGCCCTTCAGAAATCGAA
Organism: Opitutaceae bacterium; assembly: GCA_044344065.1. Lineage (GTDB taxonomy): Bacteria > Verrucomicrobiota > Verrucomicrobiia > Opitutales > Opitutaceae > UBA2377. The sequence continues at coordinate 3,372 of JBIJDP010000217.1, read as the reverse complement.
CTAATGCCAAGGACAAGAAATGCCCGTTTTCGCAGTGGTTTCGCGCGCAGCGACTTAACTGTTTTCTGAGGGTCGAAAAATAGTTCGCACCCAAGGGCGGATGGCGGAGAGGGGGGGATTCGAACCCCCGGTAGGTTTCCCTACGCCCGCTTTCCAAGCGGGTACTTTAAACCACTCAGCCACCTCTCCGGCGTTGCCAGACTGCCGTGCTTGTTAAGGCACCGCAGCCCGAGTGCGAAGGGGCAAAGAAGGGCATCCGGACGGCATGGGTCAATGGCAAATCCTTATGCTGTGTGCCGTGGTGATTATTTCGCAAAATGCCACTTGCGCGACCGGTGGGGCTCCCTAACTCTGGCTCGGATTTTCCTGCGCAAACCGATCCAATCACATGGCCTCCACTCACACCGAACTGGGCTTCAATGGCAAAATAGAGGGTGAAGTCATAGTCTCGCGGGCCGACGCGGTCATCAACTGGATCCGCACCAACTCGGTGTGGCCGATGCCGATGGGCCTGGCCTGCTGCGCCATCGAACTCATGGCCGTGGGCAACGGCCGGTTCGACATCGCCCGCTTCGGCGCGGAAGTGATGCGCTTCTCCCCCCGCCAGTCCGACTGCATGATCGTGGCCGGCACCGTGACCTACAAGATGGCCCCGCAGGTCCGCCGCATCTATGACCAGATGATGGGACCGAAATGGGTCATCGCCATGGGCGCCTGCGCCAGCTCGGGCGGCATGTACCGCAGCTACGCCACGCTGCAGGGCGTCGACCGCATCATCCCCGTCGATGTCTACGTCAGCGGTTGCCCGCCGCGGCCGGAAGCCCTGCTCGACGCCCTGATCAAGCTGCAGGACAAGATCAAGCGCGAGCAGTCAGCCAAAAACCTGTTCGTGGCCTGACGCCCACCGCCCACCACTTTCCGCTCCCATGCCCGCCTCTCCCGCCGCGACCGCTCTCAAGGCCAGGTTCCCGCAGGCCACCGACCGTGCCAGTTGCGACCACGCCGCCTGCAATATCCCGCTGGCCGAGGTCGTCGCCGCCCTGCAATTCCTGCGGGATGAACATGCGTTTGACCTGCTCGCCGACCTCACCGCCATCGACTGGGCCGAGGGCGCCTCACCTCGTTTCACGGTGGTCTATCATTTCTACGCGACCACCCGGCATGAATACCTCCGCGTGGCGACGGATTGCGTGAATGACCTGGAGCCTTCCGCCCCGAGTGTCATCCACCTGTGGGCCGGCGCCAACTGGCACGAGCGCGAGTGCTACGACATGTTTGGCATCAAGTTCGAGGGGCACCCCGACCTGCGCCGCATTCTGATGTGGGACGGCTATCCTTACCATCCGTTGCGCAAGGAGTTCCCCCTCGCCGGCATCGAGACGCAGCTGCCCGATCTCGAGGTGGCCGAGGAAACCAAGGCGAAGGTCCTGGCCGCGCCGATGGCGGGCGGTCCCTTTGTGGCCGCTCCGGGCCAGATGAACCTCTCCGACGCCGAGCCCAGCGGCAAGGACCAGAGCTGGAACGAGCGGAAGCCGAAATCCGAATAAGCCACCGCATCAACATGGCCACAGAACTCACCTTTCCTGACAGTGCCGCCAAGGCCGCCGTTGCCCGCCCCGGACAGGCCGGCCTGGCTGCGCCTGAGACTGCGCCCGATCGGATGTCACTTTCCATGGGGCCTTCGCACCCCTCGACCCACGGCGTGCTGCGGCTCCAGCTGGAAATCGACGGCGAAGTCCTGACGAAGTGCGACCCGGTGGTCGGCTACCTGCACCGCGGCGACGAGAAGATCGCCGAGAACATGACCTACAACCAGTTCGTGCCGTACACGGACCGGTTGGACTACCTGGCCCCGCTCGCGAACAACATGGCCTACGCCATCGCGGTCGAGAAGCTCGCCGGCCTCGAAGTGCCGGCGCGCTGCCAGGCGATCCGCGTGATCACCGCCGAGATGGCCCGCATCTCCTCGCACCTCATGGGCCTCGGTGCCTTCGGCCTCGACGTGGGAGCATGGACCGTCCTTGTGCTGTCGCTCAACCAGCGCGAACACCTCTACAAGCTGTTCGAGGAACTCACCGGCGCGCGCTTCACCACCAGTTACACCCGCATCGGCGGCGTCTCCCGCGACGTGCCCGAGGGCTGGCTCGGCCGGGTGGGGACGTTCTGCGACCAGTTCCTGCCGGCCCTCGAGGAGATTCTTTCACTCCTCACCCGCAACAAGATCTTCCTCGACCGTACCGTGGGCGTTGGCGTCATCACCAAGGCGGACGCGCTCGCCTACGGCATCACCGGCCCGAATCTCCGCGGCTCCGGCATCTCCCTCGATCTGCGCAAGGACAAGCCGTACTCCGGCTACGAGCAGTACGAGTTTGACGTGCCGGTGGGCACCAAGGGCGACTCCTACGACCGCTACCTCGTGCGCGGCGAGGAGATGCGCCAGTCCGTTCGCATCATCCGCCAGATCATTGCCAAGTTCCCCGGCGGCGACTGGTACGCGAAGGACGCGCGCAAGATCTTCGCGCCGCCGAAGGACAAGATCCTCACCTCCATGGAGGAGCTCATCCAGAACTTCATGCTCGTCACCGAGGGCCCGCAGATGCCGGCCGGCGAGGTGTACTTTGAAGCGGAAAATCCCAAGGGCATCCTCGGCTTCTATGTCGTCAGCAAGGGCGGCGGCGTGCCGTGGCGCCTGAAGATCCGCTCCCCCTCGTTCTGCAATCTCTCCATCCTCCCGAAAATCTGCGTCGGCTGCATGATCTCCGACGTCGTCACGCTCCTCGGCTCCATGGACTTCGTCATGGGCGAGTGTGATCGGTAATCTTCCGCGCCCAGCCCGCATGAATCTCAAGCCCGCCACTCTCACCAAGATCGACGAGGTCATCACGCATTACCCCGTCAAGCGCAGCGCCACGCTGCCGCTGCTGCACCTCATCCAGGAGGATGTCGGCTACATCCCGGAGGAGGCCATCACCTGGATCGCGGACAAACTCGAGCTGCAGCCGATTAACGTGTACGAAGTCGTGACCTTCTACCCGATGTTTCGGCGCAAGCCCATCGGCCGCCGTCACATCAAGGTCTGCCGGACGCTCTCCTGCGCCCTCATGGGCGGCTACAAGACCTGCGAGACCTTCGAGAAGGAGTTTGGCACCAAACTTGGCGACGTTTCGCCCGACGGCGAGGTCACCGTCGAGTTCGTCGAATGCCTCGCGAGCTGCGGTACCGCCCCCGTTGTGCTCATCGACGACCACCTCCACGAAAAGGTCGACTGCGAGAAGGCGAAGCAGCTCGCCGACCAGATCAAGCAGGAAGCCAACAAGAAAGTAGCGAGTAGCGGGTAGCGAGTAGCGAGCATGCCAAACCTCTCTCTCCACC
>JBIJDP010000475.1:0-3152 GCA_044344065.1 Opitutaceae bacterium | reverse complement strand
GCTCCTTTAAAGTTAAACGTTAAGCGTTGTTTGCCGCTGGAGCTTACAGCGCCATCATTTCACCCGCAGCCATGACGCGCACGATATGGCCGGCCTGCTTGGCGCGGGTGGCGAAGGCTTGGGGGTCGGCTTGGATCGGGGGAAAGGTGTTGTAGTGCATCGGCACGGCGAGACGAGGATGGAGCAGGTTGAGCGCCTCGAGGGCGTCGTCGGCGCCCATGGTGTAGCGGTCGCCGATGGGCACGAGGGCGAGGTCCAGTCCGTGCCGGCCGATGAGGGCCATGTCGCCGAAGAGCGCGGTGTCGCCGGCATGATATATCGTCCGGCCTCCGGCGCGGACGAGATAGCCGCCCGGTACGCCCATGGACCGGTTTTCGCCGCCGGGGAGTTCGAGCGCGGAACTGTGGATGGCGGGAGTCATCTGGATGCGGCCCCAGGGCAGGTTCAAGCCGCCGCCGGGCATGAGGTCGATGGTCCTGGCCCCCTCGGCGGTGAAATGCTCGGCGAGTTCGTAGGGGGCGACAACGGTGGCGCCGTGGAGTCGCGCGAGGGTGAGGGCGTCACAGCAATGGTCCGAATGGGCGTGCGAACACAGGACATAGTCGCAGGGCACGTTGGCGGGATCCACGGCACCGTGCGGGTTCTCACTCAGGAACGGATCGAAGACCAGCCGGACGGACGGCGGACCCGGGATCTCAACGAGAAAGCAGGAGTGGCCGAAATAGGTGACGCGCATGGGGTCAGTATTTGTCCATCACATAAAACATGATCCAGGGCAGCGAGACGTTGAAAATCACGTAGAAGGAAAGAAGGAAAATGCTGCTGATCGTGTCCCAGCCCAGAATGACCCCGGTCAGGGCGGCCAGGGAATTCAGTGAAATCATCAGGAACCAGTAATCCCGGGTCCGCTTGGTGCGGCGGTCCTTGAGATTGGGCAGGACGGCAGGCTCGATGGATTTCTGCACCGCGAGGTTGGCGCGCAGGATCTCATGGACGGAAGGCGCCGGCGGGGTGGCGGTCACGTTCTCGCGTTTGAACGCATTGTCCTTGAACGTAAATTTCCGCGGCGGGGGATCTTCCTCGTTCATGGACGGCGGGATTGCGGTTCAGTCCGCCAGCGGGGCGGTGAGTGCGTCGATGCGCTGCATCACCCCCGGCGTGAGTTGCTCGACGACCGCGAGGGCGCCGAAGTTTTCCTGCAATTGCTCCACGCGCGAGGCGCCGAGGATCACGCTGCTGACATTGGGGTTTTTCAGGCACCAGGCGAGGGCGAGGCGGGGGACGGAGGTGCCGAGTTCCCCGGCGATTTTCGCGAGTTGGCGCACGGCGGCGAGTTTGGCCTCGAAGCGCGGATCATTGGTCAGGCGGTCACGGAGCCATTCCATGCCCGGGGTGTTGAGGCGCGAATCGGTGGGCACGCCGTCGTTGTACTTGCCGGTCAGTAGGCCGGTGGCGAGCGGCGACCAAACGGTGGTGCCGAGACCGGGCGAACGGTAGAACGGGGCGTATTCCTGCTCGACGCGGGCGCGGCGGAAGAGGTTGTACTGCGGCTGTTCGACGATCGGGCGGTGGAGATTGAGCCGGTCGCGCACGGCAAAGGCCTCGGCGATGCGCCCGGCATCCCACTCGCTGGTACCCCAGTAGAGGACCTTGCCCTGGGTGATGAGGTCGTGCATCGCCCGGGCGCTTTCCTCGACCGGGACATCAGGGTCGGGGCGGTGGCAGTAATAGAGGTCGAGATAATCCACCTGCAGCCGGTGCAGGGCGGCGTGGCAGGCCTCGACAATGTGCTTGCGGGAGAGGCCCATCTGGTTGGGGCCTTCGCGGGCGGCGCCGAAGTAAACCTTGCTGGAGACGAGGAACGTGTCGCGGGGCCAGCCGGATTTTTTGAGGATGTCGCCCATGACCACCTCGGCCTGGCCGTCGGCGTAGGTCTCGGCGTTGTCGAAAAAGTTCACGCCGGCGTCGTAGGCCGTGTGCATGAGGTCGCGGGCGGTGCGATCGCCGACCTGCTTGCCGAACGTGACCCACGCGCCGAAGGAAAGCGCACTGATTTTCAGGCCGGAGGACCCGAGGCGGCGGTAGGGCATGGTCATGGGCGGAAGATGCGGCCGGTTGCCGGATTTGTCTAGGACGGCATGCACGGACCGTCCGGTGTTAGCCAAGTGTCTGACTTGTAGCGCGGAACTTCAGTCCGCGCTCGCCACGCCACATCGGCCGCATCGATCCTCCAAGCTAGTGCTGGCTGAAGTCAGCACTACGATTCATGTGCAAGCGAATAGGCATGGCAGGTCGGAGGACCTGCCATGTTTATTTGGCCATTTGGCTGAGGAATTGCTGCGAGGCGGCCAGGTCGGCGACGGTCAGATTGTGGCCGGTACTGGCGGTATGGATGGTCACGGTGGCGCCGCCGGCCTGCAGGAGGGCGGCGAGACGCGCGGGATGATCTTGCGGCACGATCGGATCGGCGTTGCCGCTGGCGATCAGGACGCGTTTGCCGGTCAACGAGCCGGCCGGGGCCGGCTGGTCGAGCACGACCATGGGTCGCAGCAGGATCGCGCCGGCCAGGGTCTCGGGACGGAGCTGCAGCAGCGCGGCGGCGATGTTGGCCCCGTTGGACATACCGACGGCGGTCAACCGGGTGCGATCGATGCCGTACTGCGCGGTGGCGGCGACGATGAAATCGGCGAGGGCATGGGTACGAAGCGTGACCTCGGCCGGATCAAAGACGCCCTCGGCGAGACGGGCGAAGAAACGGCGGGCGCCGTGCTCGCTGACATCGCCCCGCGGACTCAGCAGGGCAGAACCGGGTGAGATGCGGCGGCCGAACGTGATCAGGTCGTTTTCATTCCCGCCGGTGCCGTGCAATAGCAGGAGCGGCGGCGCCTCGGGGGAGCCGGCCGGGGCCGGATCGAAGCGGTGGTGGTAGGCGGAGGCAGGCATGGCGGGAGGGTGTTGGTGTAGGCAGTCCGCTTGCGGACGCGGTTCGGGCGTGTGCGTGTGCTGGCCTACGAAACATCGAGCTTGGGCAACGCGGCCTCGATTTCGGTGCGGAAGGGTTCGAGGCGAGGCGGCAGGCCGAGCCGCGAGCCGAGGCTTTCCACGGGTTCGTCAATGGCGAAGCCGGGTTGGTCGGTGGCGATTTCGAAGAG
>JBIJDP010000213.1:0-5153 GCA_044344065.1 Opitutaceae bacterium | reverse complement strand
CAGGAGTACATCGAGCTCCTCGTGAAAATCGGCTTCAAGGAGATCGAGGTCGGTTTCCCCTCCGCCTCGCAGATCGAGTTCGATTTCTGCCGCCGCCTCATCGAGGAGAAGCGCATCCCGGATGATGTCGCCATCCAGGTCCTCTGCCAGTGCCGCGAGGAGCTGATCACCCGCTCCTGCGAGGCCCTGCGCGGCGCGAAGCGCATCATCTTCCACCTCTACAACTCCACCTCGCCGAAGCAGCGCGAATACGTGTTCAACGCCAGCCGCGACGAGATCCGCCGCATAGCCGTTCGCGGCACCGAGTGGGTGAAACAGTACACTACCCCCCTCGCCGCCGCCGGCACCCGGGTCCAGTTCCAGTACTCGCCCGAAAGCTTCACGAGCACCGAGCTCGATTTTGCCCTCGAAGTCTGCGAGGCCGTCACCGCCGCCTGGCAGCCCACGGTTGACAACAAGATCATCCTGAACCTCCCCGCCACGGTCGAGTACGCGACACCCAACGTCCACGCCGACCAGATCGAGTGGATGTCCACCCACCTCAGCCGGCGCGACCGCACCCTGATCTCGCTGCACACGCACAACGACCGCGGCACCGGCATCGCCGCGACCGAGCTCGGGCTGATGGCCGGCGCCGACCGCGTCGAGGGCACCCTCTTCGGCAATGGCGAGCGCACCGGCAACCTGGACATCGTCACCGTCGCGCTGAACCTCTACACGCACGGCATCCATCCCAGTCTCGATTTCAGCGACATCAACGGCATCCGCGATGTCTACGAGCGCTGCACCAAGCTCGAGGTCCCGGCCCGCGCGCCCTACGCCGGCGAGCTCGTCTTCACCGCCTTCAGCGGCTCGCACCAGGATGCGATCAAGAAATCCTGGGAGAAGCAGAAGCCCGGCGCCCCCTGGGACGTGCTCTACATCCCCCTCGATCCCGCCGACGTCGGCCGCAGCTACAAGGCCATCATCCGCATCAACAGCCAGTCGGGCAAGGGCGGGGTCGCCTACGTGCTGGAGAACGAGTTCGGCTACACCCTGCCGAAGCTCATGCACAAGGAGATCGGCCGCATTGTGAACGATCTCGCCGACGCCACCGGCCGGGAGCTCACGGCCGCCGAAATCCATGACGCCTTCGCGAGCGAATACCTCGCCCGCACTTCTCCCGTCGTGCTCAAGCAGTTCAAGACCACCGAACGCGACAGTTCGGTGAATTGCGAGGCCTGCATCACGCTCAAGGGCACCGACCACCGGCTCGCCGCCGAGGGCAACGGACCCATCGACGCCTTTGTCCGCGCCCTGGGCGCCACGCCGCTGCCCAAGTTCGAGGTGCTCAGCTACTCCGAGCATTCGCTCGGCAAGGGGGCCGAGGCCCGCGCGGTCAGCTACATCCAGATCAAGACCGAGCGCGGCCATGCCCTCTTCGGCGCCGGCATCGACACCAACATCGAGCTCGCCTCCATCAAGGCCATCGTCAGCGCCATCAACCGCGCGCTGGCCAGGTAGGGGTCCCGCGATGACAACCCGGCCAAAGGCGGCCTTGTTCATCAATCGCCTCGCGATCCGCGATGAGCGGGACCTGCCGGCGGCGCAGCAAATACTGGAAAAAGCCTTCGACCTTGCCGTGCATCGGCCGGACGGAGTCAGCGCCATGGCCGCAGCCGTGCGCACTGAGGTCGCCGCCGGTTGCACCCTCGTCATCGCCGCCGGCGGCGACGGCACGGTGAACCTCATCATCAACGCCCTGGCCCGCAGCAGCGTTGCCTTGGGCATCCTGCCCCTGGGCACCGCCAACGATCTCGCCCGCGAGTTTGGTTTGCCCGTGACCGCAACCGCGGCGGCGCAGCGCATCGTTGCCGGCACTCCGCGGCACATCGACCTGCTGACGGTCAACGGCATCCGCTTCGGCACCGTCGGCGGCTGCGGTCTGGTCTCCCGGTGCGCCCAACGGGCCAATCGATTGCGCGCCCCCTCCTCGCCTTACCGGAATTTGGCGCGCGGTCTCGGTAGCGCCATCTACGGACTTGAGGCGCTGCGCGAGATCAGCTTCCACCGGCAGCCGGGCAGCCAGGTCACGCTCGACGGCAACCACCCCGCCCGGCTCCATGGCCTTTTCGTGGCCAACCAGTCGCGGCTGGGTGCGAATCTGCAGTTGCCGGCGAATTCCGACCATGCCGACGGCCGTTTTGAACTGTGCCTGCTTCCCACCGGCTCGCGCCTGCGGCTGATCGCCGCGCTTTACGCCCTGCGGTTGGGCCGCCCCCTGCCGGCGGGCGCGATGCTCATCCGCCGGGCGGAATCGGCCCGCATCATTTGCGCGGACGAGTGGCTGTTCCTGGGCGACGGAGAAATCCTCGCGCAAGGCCGCGAGTTTGTCGTCGAATTGCTGCCCCGAGCCCTCGCAGTCCGCTGCTAAGCAAGTTAGGTAGCCTGCTTCTCGATCCATTCGATGCAATTATGCAGCGATCTTCCCTGTCAGCACCCTAGCCCCCCATCTGCCCGCGCAACGCCCGGGCGTGCCGGATCGAGGCGACATTCGAATGCGCCTTGGGCAGCGTGAAGGTGATGGCGATCTCCTCCAACTCGGCCAGCACCAGCACCGCCGTCGCCAGCCGGAACGGCCAGGTTGGACCATGGGCGAACATCACAATCGTCGCCGCGCCGATGCAATAGGCCGCGACGGTCGCCATTTTCGTGTGGTAGCTGGTCAACTGGCGAAACTTCGCGAAGCCGATCAGGATCGGCACTGCAAAACTCGCCACCACGATCACGCACGCCACCCACTCCCCCACGACGAGGTCGGGCCTCATCCAGTAGGCGCACAGGGGCAGCGTGGTGTAGGTCGAAAAATCCGCCCAGCTGTCGAGCCGCGTGCCGAATTCCGAGGTCTGCTTGAGCAGGCGCGCGATCTTGCCGTCCAAAATATCGGTCACCAGCGAGATGGTCAGGCAAATCACAAACGTCTGCTCGCGACCCAGCCAGGCCAGCAGCAGCATCACCGGCACAAACACGAGTCGGCTGCCGGTGATGAGATTGGCGAGGTTGAATTTCATGCGGTTTGCCTAGCCAATCCGCGTTTTCAGTCCGAGCCCAAACATCACGAGGGCCACCAGCGGATGCACGATGATCGTGATCAGGAAAAGCCACGCCACCATCTCCAGCGATGGCACCCAGACCACCGCCATGAAGATCAACACGCCCGCCATGCTGTCGACCTGATCCACCAGCCAGAACAACCACCCCAGCCGGCCCTGCGCCCGTCCGCCAGGCGCGATGTCGAGCTGCCGCTTCACCAGACTGTTGGGCAACTCCCCCGCGATATAACCCAAACCCAGCAACGCACCCCAAGCCAATGGATGCAGCCGGGCAAACTCCACCACGGTCAGCTCGCGGGCCCACGCCGCCTGTCCGGCCGCCAGCGCCTGCAGCCAGGCGAAAAACATCGTGGCACCAGTCATCAGCACAACGCCGCGAAGGGTCTTGTTCACTCCAAACAACCTCCGTCCGCGCAAAGAGACTCCGCCGTCAAGCGGCACGCGGGCCAGCCACGGGAGCACGCCCATCCGCAGGCCGGCCACATGGATGGCCCCGCCGGCAATCACGGGCAGGGCCAGCCACAGTGACTGCGCGGCAAGATCCAGGCTCATCGCCGCACCTCTTCCACCGGCTCGGTCGCGGCGAGGAAGGCATGGTTGATCCGCTCCAGCAAGGCCGCATCAATGGCCGGACAGGGCAGTCGATCCATGGGCACCACGCGGCGGAATTGTGCGCTGTCGAACCTCGTTTCCGCCCCGAGATAAACCGCCTCGAAATGGGTCATCCGCTCAAACGCCCGCTCATGCGACGTCCGCGGTTTGTCCCGGAAGGCCGCGGCATCCACCAGTTCGACGTGCGCCAGCCCCGGAATCCTCGCGAGCCCGGCATGCAAATCCGCCAGGGACACCGGCACGTCGTTCACGATATGGAAAATCCCTCCCGGCTCCGCGACCGATCGCGACAGCAGCCACATGGCCTCGACCACAAAATCCACCGGCACCATGTTCAGGGTCAGCTCGGGCCGCGTCTGCAGACGCAGGGTCTCGCCATTGTGACCGAAGCGGCGCAGCGCCCGCACGATGTCGTAGTAGGCCGCAAAGCCCGCCGCCCGGCCGGTCCGTGAATCACCCACAATGATGGAGGGCCGGAAAATTTGCCCGCGCAGTCCGCCGGACCGCACTGCCGCCAGCACCAGACGCTCGGCCTCGCGTTTCGAGCGTTCGTAGTCGTTGCGACACGGCGACTCCGGCGGGGCCGGTTGCTCACATGCGAGTCCGTTCAAACCCGGCGCCGCAAAGGCCGTGCTCACATGCCAGAATGCGGCCCCGCGGCCCCGCCTGGCCCGCGCGGCCAGTTCCAGCACCCGCCGGGTGCCATTGACGTTCACCTCCGTCAGTTCCTCCCGTCCATCCGGGCGCGCCTCAAAGCTCGCCGCGCAGTGCCATACCTCATCGCAGCCTGCGCCGCTGTCCCACTCGGCCCCGCTCAGGCCCAGTTGCTCGGCGCGCACATCGCCTTCGACGATGCGGACGGCCGACGGCAGGACTTCGGTCCCCAGGGCGTGCCGCAGTCTGGTCTCCGCCTCGGGCCCGCGCACCAGCGCCACCACCCGCCAGCCGCGGTGCAGCAGCGATTCGATCAGGAACGAGCCGACGAAGCCCGTGCCGCCCGTGACAAATGCGACGCCCGCGCCCGGATCCGTTTTCGCGCTTTCAACGTCGCTCGCTTGCCGCATACCTGTGCAGTCTCATTGCGCTTCGCTTCCGAGGCAATCCCGCACTACTTCCCTGTCAGCCGTGAAATACCTTCCCGCCAAGCCGCCGCTCACCGGCGAGACCCTCGCCACCCTGACCGCGCGCCTGAAGGAGCACGGCGAGCCGGCCTTTCGCGCCAAGCAGATCCTCGACTGGGTTTACAAAAAGCGGGCCCGGCAGTGGGATGACATGACCAACCTCTCGAAACCGTTGCGCGCCTGGCTGGACGCGACCTTCGAGCTCATGCCGGTTTCGCTCGTGTTGAATAAACAGTCGGAGGACGTGACCGACAAGCTGCTGCTCGAACTGGGCGACCGCTCACTCATCGAGACCGTGATCATCCGCGTCCCGCAGGAAGGCGTGGGC
>JBIJDP010000211.1:0-5167 GCA_044344065.1 Opitutaceae bacterium | reverse complement strand
CTTTAATGAATCCCCATTGATGATGACTCAGGGAAGTGACACCAGACACGGTGAATTACTACTGCAGGTAGGGCCCGGCCTCCGGACGGGCCGTAGACGGCCAACGCATTTCCAACCGCCTGTCCGGAGGCCGAGCGTCACCCTGAGGATCGTATTTATTTAGGTTAATTTCCTTAAAACGCCATGATTCCTTTCTCCCTGCCTTCCGGTTACAATCGCATCCGGCGGGTGAACAGTTTTCAGGAACTGGTCTCGACGCCATTCACCGGCAGCGTCAACGCCCTCTGCTGGGAGCGTCACCTGCCGGGCGACTTCGGCGCCGTCGTGGCGCAACTGGCCGGCGGCGAGGAACTCGCCACGCTCGACGACGAACGACTGTTGGCGCTTTCCTTGGGCGATGCGGGCCGGACCGCCGTGGCGGTTCTCCTCGAAGATCTGCGGCTGCTGCGCGCCCAAGGCCTGGCTCCGGGCCTCGACTGCATCCAGGGTTATCCGCGCGACGATGAATCCGAGGCCGTGTCCACCGACGTTTACTCTTTCCATGCCGACAGCGCCACGGTGCCGGCCGACACCTGGCTTTGCACCTACCACGGCGCGCCGAGCGAAGGCTTGCGCAATGACGAGGCGCAACGGCATGTGGACATCCCGGCCACGCGCGCGGAACTCCTCAAACGCTACGGCGGCAGGGATGACGCCGATTTCCGCGTTTACCTGCAGGAACACTGCTACGACCTGCATTATGCTCCACTGCCAGAGGCGCAGCCGTTTTCGTTCGGCGTGGGAAATCTGTGGCGCATCGCCGTCGAGTATCCCGGCAACCCCGTCCCTCCCTGCATCCATCGTGCGCCGGCCAACCTGCCGGGCCGGCCGCCGCGCCTGCTGCTGATCAGCTGAGCATCAATTGCCCGTGGCGGTGCTATTCGCGGCCGGTGCTTTGGGCTGGTCCCGGGCAACGCGGTAGTGGAGCCACACTTGACCGTCGTCCTGCGGCTTGGCGGAAAGCAATTGGAGCGTCGTCGGCAATTGCGCCCGGCCCAAATCCATGCAGTCCGCGAGGGTGGGGGTCGCATCGCCGCCGATGAAGACAGGCCAGACGACGAGATGGATCTCGTCGATCAAACCCAGGCGCAGCATCGCCCCGTTGAGGGTGCCGCCGCCCCACAGCTTGATGGCACGGACGCCGAGCTGGGCGTGCAGTTTGCCCAGAGCCAGGACCAGATCGACATGATCGTGTCCTTCGATGAGGTAGGGAATCCGTTCACGCCGCAGGAAGGCCAGATACGCATCAGGGGCATGATGCGAGACTAGATGGATCATGTGACTGCCGGGAGTCTCCGTCCCCTTGTATCCGCTGCGACCGCGACCGGCGCCATCAACCAGGACCAGCCAGCGGGTCGTTTGGGCAACTACGTCGGCCGGGAGAAAGTCTGCATGCAGTGCTTCAGTGGGTAATGCGGATGGGGGGAGATCACGCGGTCTGTCGCTTTCCCGCATGACGGTGCGACTTCCCATCATGATCCCTTGCGGTTGCCAGTCGGCCTCGATCTTTGCATCGATCTGTTTCGCGAGTAGGCCGCCGTCAGGCAGAATTGTCTCCGCCGGATGACGGTCAAACTGCGTGAGCCCCGGCCCGAAGGTGATCCGGCCATCGATCGAGGCACTGATCTGGAGCACGACGTGGGGGCGGTTTGGTGCGCTCATGTCCTTTCGAACCCTGACGGTCGATAACCAGTCGTCAACGGAAGGCTCGGGCGGTCGCAATCATCGCCCGAATGTTCGCCTCCGGGGCGGTGGGCGGGATGGCGCAGCCGGCGTTGAGGATGAATTGGGGCGTGTCGGCGAAGGTCTCCAGCACGTGCTGCGTCGCGGCGCTGACCTCGTCGGCCGTGCCGCGGGCGATGACGCCGCTCGGGTCGAGGTTGCCGATGAAAGTGATGCGATCCTTGCACACGGCATGCGCCGCCTTGAGGTCCGTCTTGTAGTCGAGCTCGACGGCGTCCGCGCCGGATTGCGCCATGTCTTCCAGGATGATCGAAGTGTCGCCGCAAATGTGCAGCGCATAGGGCAGGCCCAGGGCGTGGGCCTCGCGGATCACGGCCTGTTCCGAGGGCAGGGCGAACTTGCGATACATGGCGGGGGAAATCATGGCCGGTCCCGCCGGACTGTCGCCGTTCGAGACCATGTGCGCCCCGGCCTGCGCCATGAGCCTGATCATCTGGGTGGTCACGTCCGTGCAATGATCCAGCAGGCGCGCGATCAGCCGTTCGTTCTCGGGATCGCAGAGGTCGAGCATCCACGCCTCCGGCGTCCGCATGGCACAGGCGAGCGAGAAGGGCAGCTGGTCGCAGTTGCCGCGGATGAGGACCTCGTTGCCGAAATGCGCGCGGAGCCGCTGCACGATCTCCAGCCAGTGTTGCACATAGCGGTAGCCGCCCACGTCCACCGGGCGGAGCAGGACCACCTCATCCAGGTTGGCGAGGCGACCGCCTTGGGCGACCGCTGGAGAGTCGTCGGGAAATTCCACCGGCACGCCCATGGCCCCGGCCAGCACGGCGGTGTCGAAGTCCACATAGACGCCATCCTCGCCGTATTTCTCGATCGTCCGGATGAAGGCCTCGGCGGCGAGCCGGGGATTCTCGCGGAACTGGTGTTGCGTCAGGCCGGCCTCGCGGGCGGCGAGCATGAAGTTGTGCAGGATGACCGGGACCTTGTCCGGCCATTCGCCCTTCAGGGCGGCGGTGATGCGCTGGTAACCGTTCATGGGAGGCCTTGTAACGGGCAGTGAATCCGAACGACCGGTGGGGCGCAGGCCAATAAGTGGGGCCAAGGCGCGGCGGCGCATTTCTGCAGGTTGGGTTATGCCGGCCATTGGCTGTGCTGATGTCCGCCTCGAAAACCAGCGCCTGCGCTGGCGGCGACGGTGAAGCCGCCCCAGCCGGTTTACTTGTCCCGCTTTGACGCTGCCGGCTCAGCCGCCGGAGGGCTGGCATAGATCCGCTTCTTGAAGTGCAGGGCCGCCAGCGGGGTCAGTGGCAAGGCCAGCACCTGCGATTGCTCCCCGGCGCGGTAATGCAGCGCGAGCCGCTGGGGACCCGGCGAGAGGCGGAAAAACAGGCTGCCCGTCCGGGTGGCACCCGGGGCCAGCGTGGCGGGCAGGGCCAGGCGCCGGCGGTGGAACTCGGCTTCGATCTTGTGCCGCTGGCTGCTGTTGAGCGCGACGGTGCCGATGATGGCAACGGGCACGGCCGCGATCACGACCGTGGCCGCCGCCGCGGCTCCGCTCATCGTCCCGGTGGCCGCGGCCCCGCCCAAGAACGCGACCCCGGCTGCGCCGTAGGTCCCCACGCCCAAGGCAAACGCATAGTCCAGTTTGCGCTTGGCATTGGAGTCCCACCATTGCTGGCCTTCCCGTTCCAATTTCCACGGGTCATTGCCGGGCGCACTGGCCTGACCCGCATAATCCACGAGCTCGGCGGCCTCAAGGGTGAGCGGAGCATCACCCTGGTTGGTGACGCTGATGACGTACTCGTCCCACCAGGTCATCTCCTTCCATGCACCCGGGCCGTCATGCACAATCACCGAGTGCAGCATGACGACGAGGGGTGGCTGGGAGGTGGAGAGATTCAATGCCTGGGCGGGGACGATCCCCTCTTTCTTGGTCCGGTTGTGCGCCATGACGCAGCCGGCCGAAATTAGGGCGACCGCCAGCAGGACCGCGGTGAGGCAACGGACGAAGGGGAGGCGGTTCACGGCTTGGCGACGAGATGGAGTTGCGCGAGGGCGTCGAGGGGGATGGCCAGTTCGACCGGCCGGCCCTCGCATTGGGTCTTCAGCACCAGGCGGCGCGGACCGGCGGTCAGGGGGAAAAAGAGGCTGCCCATGGCCTTGGTCCCGGGTTCAAGCACGAGCGGGCAGGCCAGGTTTCTCTGCCCGAATTCCTTTTCGATCTTCTTCCTATCATTTGACACACTGACCAGGGCAAAGGGCAGGAGGATCAGATCGGCCGGATTCAGGGCTACCATGATCAGCAAGAGCGGGGCCGCCGCGGCTCCCGTCACCGCCCCCTCGAACTGCTCCTTGGTCACGGGCACATTCGCCTTGCGGTAGGCTTTCCAGTTTTCGATGCAGGTTTTTCCCAGGACCTCCAACTCGACCGTGGATAACTGCGGCTGCCCAATGATGTCTTCAAGGCTGGCCGCTGCGATGGTCAGTGGCGTCGTGCCTTCGTTGCTGATAGTCACCACGTATTCGTCCCAACAGGCTCCCTTGAACCACGAGTCCGGACCACCCGGGATGATGACCGAGTGCAGGGTGGCCTCGACGGACTCTGCCTTGCCGGTCAGACCCAGCACCAAGGGAGGCGGGGGCGTCTTTTTTGGACCGGCGCAACCCCAGAGGCACAGCAATGCCACGAGCCACAGCCATGCCGTTTGGTGCCCTACCAAAGGGAGCTTCCCAGCGCGACGCCGCAAATGTCGCCACGGCATGGCGCGATTATGGAGCCTACTGCCGGTGAAACAAGCCCAGAGCAGCCAATGCTTGCAGCCGCGGCGCCGCGTTTCTGCAGTCCGGATTATGCCGGTCAGTGGCTTCGCTGGTGTTGGTCTTTCGGTTGTATTATTTTGTAAGGCCGCACCTTGGTGCGTGCCTTGGTGCCGCGATTGGCGGGGAGGTATTCGCAGGCGAGAGGTTCACGAGGCCGGACCAAGGTCCGGTCCTACAGTCCAAACCCAGCGGCGGTAAGCAGGATCCTTTGTCCCACCCGGCCGTCAGTTGCGGGTGACGCCATGCAAGGCCCGGTTCACGGCGGACAGGAGCGTTGTCGGGGTGAAGGGCTTTTGGAGAAAATCGCCGGTCAGCGTCTTGATCTCCTGCACGTCGGGACTGACGTCTCCGGTGCCGGAAAGTCCGGTCATGGCGATGATCTTCAGGGACGGGTTCAACTTGCGCAGGGTGCCGGCGAGGATCGTCCCGCTGAGATTGGGCATGTCCACATCGGTGATGACCAGGCCGATCTCCTGCGATTTGGCGTTGTAGTTGACGATCGCCTCGACCCCGTCCGCGCAGCCCAACACGCGATAGCCGCGGTTGGTGAGGATGGTGGACACAATGTCGCGGACCGCGGGATCATCGTCCACGACCAGAATCATTTCGTTGCCGCCGCCGG